>NZ_JBEYCF010000062.1:0-36490 GCF_040632605.1 Streptomyces sp. NPDC019224
CCCCGATCTTCGACCTCGTCGACTACGGCGTCGTCGGCGACCTCTTCGACGTCGTCCCCCAGCTCACCGAGGAGATCAACACCCGCAAGGGCTGATCCCCGGACAGCACGCACGAGCAACGGCCCGGGGCCGCACGGTGAACGCACCGTGCGGCCCCGCGGCGTTTCCAGGCACCGTTGACTCGGATGCGACAGCCTTATAACTTCACTATGCGGATTGTTGTTTCCGGGAAGCGGAAAGCGTCGGAGTGTGGAGGGTGCGGACGATGGGTCAGCAGGAGAAGGTGGCGACGAGCCTCGCCGGTGCGGTCGGCGACGGGATCAGCGCGTCCCTCGCGGCGGTGGACGCCGAACTCGCCCGCCGGTACCCGGGCGACCCCGGCACCCGCCAGCCGGTGCACACGGTCTACGTACCGGGCGACACCTTCACGGCCGGCACCCTGCGCACCTGGGGCGACGAGGCCCTGAAGGCGCTCGACGAGCACGCCCCCGACGCAGCGGCCCTCGCCGGAGTCCTCGGCATCCCGGACGAGCTGGCCGGGCCCGTTCACGACCGGGTGCGCGCCAAGCTGGAGCGCGAGCCGGTCGAGGACCTCAGGATCGACTTCGAGGACGGCTACGGGCCCCGTTCCGACGCCGAGGAGGACGAGGCGGCGGCCCGTGCGGCCCGGCTCGTCTCGGAGGCGTACGCCCAGGGCACGGCCGCACCGTACACGGGCATCCGGATGAAGTGCATGGAGGCGGCCGTCCGGGACCGGGGCATCCGCACCACGGACGTCTTCCTCACCGGCCTCATGCGGGCGGGCGGGCTTCCCGAAGGGCTCGTCCTCACCCTGCCGAAGGTCACGTACCCCGAACAGGTCGCCGCCTTCGTCCAGCTTCTCGAAGCCTTCGAGCAGGCGCACGGGCTGCCGGCCGGGCGCCTCGGCTTCGAGATCCAGATCGAGACCAGCCAGTCCATCCTCGCCGCCGACGGCACCGCCGCGGTGGCCCGCATGATCGACGCGGCGGGCGGCCGGGCCACGGGTCTGCACTACGGAACGTTCGACTACAGCGCCTGCGTCGGCGTCAGTGCCGCGTACCAGGCGAGCGACCACCCGGCCGCCGACCACGCCAAGGCCGTCATGCAGGTCGCCGCCGCGGGCACCGGCGTACGCGTCTGCGACGGCTCCACCAATGTCCTGCCCGTCGGTCCCACCCCGCAGGTCCACGAGGCGTGGCGGCTGCACTACGGCCTCACCCGGCGCGCCCTGGCCCGCGCCTACTACCAGGGCTGGGACATGCACCCGGGCCACCTCCCGACCCGGTACGCGGCCGTCTACACGTTCTACCGCGAGGGCCTGGAGCAGGCCGTCACCCGGCTCGCCGCGTACGTGTCCAAGACCGGCGGGGACGTGATGGACGAACCGGCCACCGCCAAGGCGCTCAGCGGCTACCTGCTGCGCGGCATCGACTGCGGCGCCCTGGACGCCGAGGAGGTGACGAAGCCGACCGGGCTGACCCGCGCGGACCTCGACGCCTTCGCCTCCCCCCGGCGCGGCACCCTCACGGTCACCGCGCCCTGAGGGGTTGTTCAGGCCGGGGGGATCTCACCCGACCCGCGGGCGATCAGCCGGGTCGGGAGTTCCACGCGGGCCGGGGGGTGGTCGGCCCCGTCGAGGCGCCGGAAGAGGTGCTCGGCGGCGGTACGGCCCACCGCCGCCGCGTCCTGGGAGATCACGGTGATGCCGAGCAGGTCCGCCAGCTCGATGTCGTCGAAGCCGACCAGGGCGGCCGGCCGTTCCCGGCCCGCCAGGACGCGCACCGCGGTCACCGTCACCCGGTTGTTGCCGGAGAAGAGCGCCGTCACGGGCTCCGGCCCCCCGAGCATCGCCTCGGCGGCGGCGCGGACCCGGTCGGCGTCCGTGGGGCCGAGCGACACCCAGGAGTCCTCGACGGTTATCCCGGCCTCCGCCATCGCCGCGTGGTAGCCGCGCAGGCGCTCGGTCGCGGTGTGGATGCGCGGCTGGTCGCCGATGAAGCCGATCCGGCGGTGTCCGTGCGCGATCAGATGGGCGACGCCCTCGCGGGCCCCGCCGAAGCTGTCCGAGAGCACCATGTCCGCCTCGATCCGCCCGGCCGGGCGGTCCACGAAGACGGTCGCCACCCCCGCCTTGATCTCCGGCTCCAGATAGCGGTGGTCGTCGGCGGCCGGGATCACGATCAGCCCGTCGACCCGGCGCGCGCACAGGGCGAGGACCAGTTCCTGCTCGCGCTCCGGGTCCTCGGCGCTGGACCCGTTGATCAGCAGGGCGCCGTGCGCGCGGGCCACCTCCTCCACCGCGCGGCTCAGCGGCCCGTAGAAGGGGTCCGCGAGGTCCTCTAGGACGAGGCCGATCGAGGCGGTCCTGCCCTTGCGCAGCACCCGCGCGCTGTCGTTGCGGCGGAAGCCCAGCGCGTCGATCGCCTCCTGCACCCGGCGCTCGGTGTCGGGGGTGACCCCGGGCTCGCTGTTGACCACGCGCGAGACCGTCTTCAGGCCCACCCCGGCCCGGGCGGCCACGTCCTTCATGGTCGGCCGGTTGCCGTAACGGGGCTCGGGATGACGGGCGGTCTCGGCCACGGTGCGCTGTCCTGTCGTCGGTGCGGGCGGTGCGGGCGGTGCGGGCGGTGCGGGCGGTGCGGGCGGTGCGGGCGGTGCGGGCGGTGCGGGCGGTGCGGGCGGTGCGGGCGGTGCGGGCGGGCCGCGGCTGCCGCCGCGCAGGCTCCCGGAGGGTGTGGCGTCGAGCATAGAGCCTGGACAACGTTGTCAAGGGGATGGAGACTGGGCAGACTGTTCACCTGAGCCGCAGGTCCCGTCCCTCACCACCCGGAGCCATACCGATGCATACCGACCTCGTCGCCGCCCTTGACATCGGGGGCACCAAGATCGCCGGCGCGTTGGTGGACCGGGACGGCACCCTCGTCGCACGTGCCCAGCGCCCGACGCCCGCGCGGGAGAGCGGCGAGCGGGTCATGGAGGCGGTCGGCGGCGTCCTGGCCGACCTGGCCGAGTCGCCGCGCTGGAGCGACGCGACGGCCGTCGGGATCGGCAGCGCGGGCCCGGTGGACGCCGCCGAGGGCACGGTCAGCCCGGTCAACGTGCCCGGCTGGCGGGGCTTCCCGCTGGTCGAGCGGGTCGCCGACGCCGCCGGCGGCCTTCCCGTCACGCTGGTCGGCGACGGAGTCGCGATCACCGCCGCGGAGCACTGGCTCGGTGCGGCGCGCGGCCATGACAACGCGCTGTGCATGGTCGTCTCGACCGGGGTCGGCGGCGGGCTCGTCCTCGGCGGCGCCCTGCATCCCGGACCCAGCGGGAACGCCGGCCACATCGGGCACATCAGCGTGGACCTCGACGGCGACCTCTGCCCGTGCGGGGCGCGCGGCTGCGTCGAGCGCATCGCGAGCGGCCCCAACATCGCGCGCCGCGCGCTGGACGCCGGCTGGCGGCCCGGCCCGGACGGGGACGCGACCGCGGCGGGCGTCGCGGCGGCGGCGCGGGCCGGCGACCCGGTCGCCCTGGCCTCCTTCGAGCGCGCCGCGCAGGCCCTGGCCGCGGGGATCGCCGCGACGGCGACCCTGGTCGAGATCGACATCGCGGTGATCGGCGGCGGAGTGGCCGGCGCGGGCGACCTGCTGTTCGCGCCGCTGCGCACCGCGCTGCGCCGGTACGCCACGCTCTCCTTCGTCCAGCAGCTGACCGTGGTGCCCGCGGTCATGGGCAACGACGCGGGTCTGGTGGGCGCGGCGGCCGCCGCCCTCGCCACGCGGACGGGCATGGACGAGGGCGTACCGGCACACTGAAACCGCGCCGGTACGGCCGCTGCCGGGCGGGCACGCCCCCTGCAGCGGGTACCGCGCCACGGGCGCGCGCACGAATCCGGAGCCCTCGCCGCGTCCTCGCCCGCCGTTGACCGCGCCACGGGCGCACGACCCGGTCCCCGGGCCGGCCCTTTCACGGCCGGCCCGGGGACCGTTCAGCAGGTGATCCGCAGGGCCCTCGGTCCGCGTGGTCCAGGTCGACGCCGTCGCCGCCCTCGGTCGGCCCACCTCGCACATGCCCGTCGCGCTCTCGCTCACCCCGGTCTGATTCATCGCCCGGCTCGTCCTGCCTCGCCGGACGCGCACCGGGATCCGGCAAGGGGTGACGGAGCGCCGGCGGAACAACCGGGCGCCCCGTCACCACGCCCTACTCGCAGGCGACTCCGTCCCCGTCGCGGTCGAGGTGACGGCCGAACCCCGGGTCGCCCCGGTGGACGGGGGCCGCGCCGGCCGCGCGGACGGCGGTGCAGTTCGCGTAGTACGCCGAGCCGCCGCCCGAACCCGACTCGGCCGAACCGGAGTCGTCCGAGGTGCCGGCGGGGGCGTCGGGCGCGACGGTGACCTTGACGGTCTTCGTCTTCGTGACGGTCGGCACCGCCTCGGGACTCGCGGTGACGGTCCCGGTCACGGCGGGCTCCGGCGCGGGCGTGACCGAGACCGTGGCCGTGACGGTCGGCGCGGGTGAGGACTTCGCCGCGGTCTCGGTCCGGTCCGTTCCGGAGTCCTCGCCCAGCGGGGCGTGCCCCCTTCCGGGCTCCCGGCGCCGGCCGGGCCGTACGGGGCGGGCTGCGGCGGCGGCCCCCAAGGCGGCGGCTGCGGTGACGGGTTGTGCGACATGGGCCCCCAGAAGGCGTGTGGAGGGACGACCGTGGCCAGGGCGCCGAACGTGCGGGAGGCCAGGGCGCCGAACGTGCGGGAGGCCAATCCTCCGCCAGTGATGGAGTTGTGACCGGAATGTGAAGCCGATGGCCCGCCGCGGTCCGCGCACCCCCGCCGATGTCAGTGGCGGGTGCGATCCTGCTCGCATGGACGAGATCATGCGACGGCGGGTGTACGGCGCCGACCACGACGACCCCGACCCGGGCCCCCGGCCGGGGCGCGAGTACCGCGAACTGGTGGGCGGACCGCTCGACGGCCTGCTGCTGGACGTGACGGGGTGGACGCCGGTGGCCCTCGCGGACGGCTCCGCCCTGGTCACCGAGATCGGCGCCTACGGGCCGGGCGGCCGGGCCGAGTACGGGCCGCGCGCGGACGAGCCGGGCAAGTGGGACTGGCGGGGCGATACGCCGTAGACCGTGTCCGAAAGTCCCGGCGCACCCCCGACGGACCGGCGGGGTTTTTCGGACACGGCCCGGCCCCCTCGGGGGCGCTCGCCGTCCCGTACGCGCAACGCATCCCCTCGGGCGTGTTTCCGCGGGAGGGTGTTGCGGGCAAGCCACAGGGGGCTGCTACGGAAGAGGGGGAACCGTGATCGTCTGGATCAACGGTGCGTTCGGCGCCGGCAAGACCAGCGCCGCGCGTGAACTGATCGATCTGATCCCGAACAGCACCTTGTACGACCCGGAACTCACCGGGACGGGGCTGCGGAACCTGCTGCCCCAGAAGAAGCTCGCCGAGGTGACCGACTTCCAGGACCTGCCGATCTGGCGACGCCTCGTGGTGGACACCGCCGCCGCGCTGCTCGCCGAGCTCGGCGGGGTGCTGGTGGTGCCGATGACGCTGCTGCGACAGGAGTACCGCGACGAGATATTCGGTGGCCTGGCCGCCCGGCGCATATCGGTGCGCCATGTACTGCTCTCACCTGAGGAAACGATCCTGCGCGAGCGCATCGCCCACCGGGCCGAGTTCCCCGGTGACGCGCAGGAGGTGGACCCGACCGGCCGCTGGGCGTACGACCGCATCGAACCGTACCGCTCGGCCCTCGGCTGGATCACCGGGGACGCCCACACCATCGACAACAGCGCGCTCACCCCGCGCGAGACGGCCGAGCGCATCGCGGAGGCCGTACGCACCGAAGCCGCTCCGGCCTGCGAGATCGTCCAGACACCCGAGCCGACCGCGGAGACCGTCGCCGCCGGGGTGCTGCTCTTCGACGAGCACGACCGGTTCCTGCTCGTCGATCCCACCTACAAACCCGGCTGGGAGTTCCCCGGCGGCGTGGTGGAGGCCGGCGAGGCCCCCGCGCAGGCCGGCATCCGGGAAGTGGCCGAGGAGATCGGCATCCAGCTCGAACGGGTGCCCAAGCTGCTCGTCATCGACTGGGAGGCGCCCGAACCCCCCGGGTACGGAGGTCTGCGGCTCCTCTTCGACGGCGGACTGCTGCCCCGGGCGGACGCCGAACGGCTGCTCCTCCCCGGCTCCGAACTGCGCGGCTGGCGGTTCGTCACCGAGGCGGAGGCGGCCACTCTGCTGCCGCCCACCCGCTACGAACGGCTGTGCTGGGCGCTGCGGGCCCGTGAACGCTCAGCCGTGCTCAACCTGGAGGCCGGCGTCCCCGTCGGCTGAGGCCCGCAGCACCGCGGCGGCGTCCTCGGTGAGGGGGTCGCCGTGACCGAAGCAGACCGTGGCCGGTTCCAGCGCGGCCAGCCGCCGGAACGAGGCCACGGCCTGCTCCCGGTCGATGTTGAAGACGCCCAGCATCACCTGCCCCACCCCGGCCACGCAGTCGCCCGTGAACAGCACGCCGTGGCCGGGCAGATGCAGGCCGATGGAGCCGGGCGTGTGCCCGGGGGAGTGGACCACCCGCGCCCCGCCCCCGAACGGCAGCACCGCCCCGTCGGACAGCTCGGTGTCGACCCGGGTCGGGGGAGCCGGGGGAACGGTCAGCGCGTGCGCGTACAGCGGGCGTTCCCAGTCCAGGAGCACCGGCTCGCCGACCTCCTCCTCGCCCCGGATCACCGGCGCGTCCAGCCGGTGCGCGAGGATCTCGGCACCATGGCGGTCGGCCAGCTCCTGGGCGGCGCCGTAGTGGTCCCGGTGGCCGTGGGTGATGACGATGCGGGCGATGTCGGCGGGTTCGCGGCCGAGGCGCCGCACCGCCTCCTCGATGGCGGGCGCGGCGTTCACGTCGCCCGCGTCGATCAGGGTCAGCTCCGTCCCGTCGCGCCAGAGGTACGCCTGGCCGATCGGGAAGCGGAACATGTGCAACCGCGGAAGCACCTCGACGAGATCCATGCGGCGAACGTACGCGGCCGCGACCGGCCGCCGCACGGATCTACGCTGTCGGCGAGCTTCGCTCAACGCGTAGCCCTGGCCCGGTGAGGCTCAGAGTGCCTTCGACGCCGCGTAGTTGCGCAGGAACAGCGCCTCGGTCACGGACAGCCGCTCCAGTTCCTCGGGCGACACGCTCTCGTTCACCGCGTGGATCTGCGCCTCCGGCTCGCTCAGGCCGATCAGCAGGATCTCCGCGTCCGGGTACAGCTCGGCCAGCGTGTTGCAGAGCGGGATCGAGCCGCCCATGCCCGAGGACTGCATCTCCTGGCCGGGGTACGCGACCCGCATGGCGTCGGCCATCGCGGTGTAGGCCGGGCTCGTGATGTCCGCGCGGAACGGCTGCCCCTGGCCGACCTGCTCGACCGAGACCCGCGCGCCCCACGGGGCGTGCGCGAGCAGGTGCGCGGTCAGCAGCTTCGTCGCCTCGTCCGCGTTCTGGCCCGGCGGCACCCGGAGGCTGATCTGCGCACGGGCGCTCGCCTGCACGGAGGGCGTCGCACCGACCACGGCGGGGCAGTCGATGCCGATCACGGTGACGGCGGGCCGGGCCCAGATCCGGTCGGCGACCGTACCGGTGCCGATGAGCCCGACCCCGTCGAGGACCTTGGCGTCCTTGCGGAACTCCTCCTCCGGGTACTGCAGACCGTCCCACTCCGTGTCCGCGGTCAGACCGTCGACGGTCGTCGAACCGTCCTCGGCGCGCAGCGAGGCGAGCAGCTGGATCATCGCGGCGAGCGCGTCGGGCGCGGCACCGCCGAACTGCCCGGAGTGGAGGTTGCCCTCGAGCGTGTCGAGCTGGACCCGCAGCATCGTCATGCCGCGCAGCGTCGAGGTCACGGTCGGCAGCCCCACCCGGAAGTTGCCGGTGTCACCGATCACGATGGTGTCGGCGGCGAGCAGGCCGGGGTGCGCCTCGGCGTACCGCTCCAGACCACCGGTGCCCTGCTCCTCCGAACCCTCCACGATCACCTTGACCGAGACGGGAACCCCGCCGTCCGCCTTGAGGGCGCGCAGCGCGAGCAGATGCATGATGAAGCCGCCCTTGCAGTCGGCCGTGCCCCGGCCGAACCAGCGGCCGTCACGCTCCGTCAGCTCGAACGGCGGGGAGAGCCAGGCGGACTCGTCGAGCGGCGGCTGCACGTCGTAGTGCGCGTAGAGCAGCACGGTCGGCGCCCCCGCCGGGCCGGGCAGGAAACCGTAGACGGACTGGGTACCGTCCGGGGTGTCGAGCAGGGCGACGTCCTGGAAGCCCTCGGTGCGCAGTGCGGCGGCCACCCACTCTGCGGCACCCTCGCACTCGCTCTTCGGGAAGACCGCGGGGTCCGCCACCGACTGGAAGGCCACCAGCTCGGCCAGCTCCGCCTTGGCGCGGGGCATCAACGAGGCGACGGTCTCGGAAATCGGATGGCCGGTCATGGGGCACGCTCCTGGTAGGTGCGACGTTATGTGTACGTTTCCGGGTACTCGCCCGCCTGGAGTGCGGCGTCGCGGGTACGTCGGAGACTCGGCCGATCCTCCCACAGCGGATCTCGGCCACAACGCGCCGTAGGATGCCGTGAGCAGCTTGGGCCACTGGTCGGATCGGGAGCAGAAGCACATCGTGAGCAGCGAGAACGCAGACGCCGGACATGAGCACGAAGAGTCGTCCGTGTGGGACGTCGTCGTAGTCGGCGCCGGACCGGCGGGAGCCTCCGCGGCATACGCGGCGGCCGTCGCCGGCCGTAAGGTACTGCTCCTGGAGAAGGCGGAGCTGCCCCGCTACAAGACGTGCGGCGGCGGCATCATCGGATACTCGCGCGACGCGTTGCCGCCCGGGTTCGAACTGCCCCTGCGGGACCGGATCCACGCGGTGACCTTCTCGCTCAACGGCCGGCTGGCGCGCACCCGCCGCTCCAAGAGGATGCTCTTCGGGCTCATCAACCGGCCGGAGTTCGACGCGGGCCTCGTCGAGCAGGCGCAGAAGGCCGGTGCCGAACTGCGCACCGGGGCGACCGTCTCGCGGGTGGAGCAGCACGGTGCCGCGGTGCCCGACCGGCGCACGGTCGCCGTCGTGCTGTCCGGCGGTGAGACGGTCCTCGCCCGTGCGGTGGTGGGCGCCGACGGCAGCGCCGGGCGGATAGGAGCCCATGTCGGGGTCAAGCTCGACCAGGTCGACCTCGGCCTGGAGTCGGAGATCCCGGTCCCGCCCACCGTCGCCGAGGACTGGGCGGGGCGCGTCCTCATCGACTGGGGCCCCATGCCGGGCAGTTACGGCTGGGTCTTCCCCAAGGGCGACACCCTGACGGTCGGTGTGATCTCCGCGCGCGGCGACGGGGCGGGCACCAAGCGGTACCTGGAGGACTTCGTCGCGCGGCTCGGCCTCGCCGGCTTCGAGCCGAAGATCTCCTCCGGCCATCTGACGCGCTGCCGCAGCGAGGACTCGCCGCTCTCGCGCGGCCGGGTGCTGGTGTGCGGGGACGCGGCCGGCCTGCTGGAGCCGTGGACCCGCGAGGGCATCTCGTTCGCGCTGCGTTCGGGACGGCTCGCCGGTGAGTGGGCGGTGCGCGTCGCGGAGGCGCACGACGCGGTGGACGCCCGCCGCCAGGCGCTCAACTACGCCTTCGCCATCAAGGCCGGGCTCGGCGTCGAGATGAGCGTGGGCCGGCGCATGCTGAAGCTGTTCGAGCGGCGGCCGGGGCTGCTGCACGCCGTGCTGACGGGCTTCCGTCCGGCGTGGAACGCCTTCGCGGGCATCACCCGCGGGACGACCTCGCTGGCCGAACTGGTCCGTTCGCACCCGCTGGCCCAGCGAGCGCTCTCGGCCCTGGACCGCTAGGCCCGGGCCCCCGGGGCCGACCGCACCCTCCGGTGCGGTCGGCCTTTCTCGGCGATCCGGAAGACGGGGTGTCCGGCCGGTTCAACCGGGTGGTGGCGGCCCGCGAGGTCTCCTTCCGCCAGGTCGTCACGGAACTGGCCCGCACGGTCGGCCTGCTGGGCGGGCGCGACTGGCTGCGGCGGACGTACGGCGGTGCGCGGGGCGGGCCGGCCCGCACGTCCACCGCACGGCCGCGCCCGCCCCGCCGAAACGTGCGGTCAGGGCGTCACGACCAGGTGATCGAGGAGTTGTCGCGCCACAGCCGGGCCAGGTCCTCGTCGCCCGTCACCGTGAGAGCCGTGAGCGGGAGCCGGTTCCACAGGGTGAGGTAGAGCGTCTCGGCCGGGGCGCTCAGCTCGCAGTCCACCACGAGCGCCTCGGCCGGCGTCTCCTCGCGCACCGCCCTCGGCGGCTCGGCGGACAGGCGTACCGTCCACACGGTGTCCGTGTCCGTGGTCCGGATCCGCAGCGTGCGCGGGGTCTCGGTGCGCACCCTGCTCTTCGGACGGGCGTGCATCCCCCGCAGCAGTTCGTCGATGCCGTCCAGGGCATGGGCGGCATCGACGGGGGAGAGGGCGCCGCCGCGCGCGGACTCGGCGTCCACCCGGTGGATCGTCGTCTCATGGGCCTGGCGCCGGGCCCAGAAGGCGAGCGGCGACGGGGCGGGGAGGAACGACCAGCACTCCACGTCGTGCGGCGCGTTCTCCAGTGCCTCCACCAGGAGTCGGTGACCCTCGCGGAAGTGGGCCAGCAGTTCCGGGCCGTCCAGCTCAGGTTCCCCGGCGTCGGGGACGTACGAGGTGTGTCCCTCGCGTACGAAGGCGGCGGCCCAGGCGTGCACCATCGAGGTGTGCCTGAGTAGATCGCGTACCCGCCAGTCGGGACAGGTCGGCACCGGCGCCCCGGGCCCGGCCTCGCCGGCCGCGTCCGCCAGGAGGCTGCCCTCGGCGGCCAGGGTCTGTATGTGTTCCGTGATCTTCATGGGCGGATTGTGCCAGGCGGTCAGGCGCCTTGGGGGCGGGTCGCGCGAGTACGACGGCCGCCGCCGCGCACGAACCGGCCGTGCGCCCGCGACTGCGCCGGCACGGACACCGTCAGTGCCGGGTACGTGAACCGGGCCGGCCCGAAGGACTTCGCCCCCGTCAGTGAGGCGGCGAACAGGAACACGAACACGGTCGGTGCCGCCGGCAGGAACAGCCGGACACCGGCGAACGAGGCGTCCTCGTGGGCGGCCGGCAGGGTGTCCACGGTGACGAACACGGCCGCCGCGACGACCGCCCCCGGGTAGAGCGGCGACGCGGCGTTCCCGACGGTGAGCCGTACGAGCGTGCGGACCGTCCGCTGGTTCATGACCGGCTTGCGCCTGGTGTGCTCCCCGTGGACGGCTGTGCCTCCATCGTGCGCGGGGGAATCGTTCCTGCCTGAGTACTCCTGCTCATTCGCTCAGCTGTGCGCTGCCTTGCGGGCCACGTATCCCAGGGCCGCCGCCGCACCGGCCAGCACCGCCACAGTGGTCAGGGCCGCCGGCAGCGAGAACCAGTCGGCCAGGAAACCGATCGCGGGCGGTCCGAGCAGCATGCCGCCGTAACCGAGCGTCGAGGCCGCGGCGACCCCGCCGGGACCGGCCAGCTCGCCGGCCCGGCCGACCGCCACCGGGAAGATGTTGGCGAGGCCGAGCCCGGTCACGGCGAAGCCGAGCAGGGCCAGCCAGGTCGTCGGGGCGAGCGACCCCAGGAGCATCCCGGCGGCCGCCGTGGCGCCGCCCGCCACCAGCGTGCGGGTCTGCCCGAGCCGTTCGAGGAGCGCGGTGCCGCTGAGCCGGCCGGCCGTCATGGCCAGCGCGAACAACGAGTAGCCGGCGGCGGCGACCCCGGGGCGGGCGTGCAGGTCCTGCTCCAGGTGCAGGGCGCCCCAGTCGGCCAGGGCGCCTTCGCCGTACGCGGTGCAGAGCGCGATGACGCCGAACAGCAGCACCACCTTGCGCGCCCGCCCGGACATGCGCTGGGCGGGCCGGGGCTGACCGGCGGGCGGGGCGTCGGCCGGCTCCGGGGCTTTCGGGGCTGGGTGGCGCAGCAGTTCCGGGCCCACGAGGGCGGTGACGACCAGTCCGATTCCGGTCAGGAAGAAGAGGTGCGCGGCAGGCGAGAGCCCGCCCGCGACGAGCCCGCCGAGGCCCGCCCCGATCATCCCGCCGAGGCTGAACGCGGCGTGGAAGCTGGGCATCACGGGGCGGCGCAGGGCGGCGACCAGGTCCACCGCCGCGCTGTTCATCGCCACGTTCATCCCGCCGTACGCGGCGCCGAAGACCAGGAGCACGAGCCCCAGCGCCAGGGCCGAGTGCGTCTGGGCGGGCAGTGCGATGCCGAGGGACAGGAGGACGCCGCAGACCACGGTCACCGCGTGGCTGCCGAACCGGTGGCAGAGCCGGCCGGTGAGCGTCATGGTGATCACCGCGCCGGCGGATACGCCGAGGAGTGCGAGGCCGAGGGTGGAGGCCGACGCGCCGGTCTGGTGCTTGATGGCCGGGATGCGGACCACCCAGCCGGCGAAGAGGAAACCGTCGAGGGCGAAGAACACGGTCAGCGCGGTACGGAGACGGGCCGGCGAGAGCGGCGCGGTGTTGCCGCCCGGTCCCCCCGGTAGTGCCGTCCGCAGTTTGTTTAGTTGCGGCACAAACTCAGCATAGGGGTGGCCGGTCAGCCGACGCAAGACCGGCGTCCCGCCCGGCCGCAAGGGGCGATCCATGGGCGCACCGGGGCGCCGCACCCTGGGCGAGGCGGCCACCACGGAGTCGGAGCCACCTCCGGACCATGGGAGACTCGCCCCCATGAACGGCAAGTTGACCACCGCCCGGACGAAGTTGGAGAGGGGCCGCAGCGCGCTCGGACCCGCCCTGGAACTGGTCCATACCGGACGCGCTCCCACCCGCGCCGTCCTCACCTCCGAGCTGGGGGTCACCCGGGCGACGGCGGGCGCGGTGGCCGCCGAACTGGAGGCGCTCGGCCTCATTCAGGTCGATTCCAGCCCAGGTTCGGCCGCGGGCTCTCAGGGCCGGCCCTCGCACCGGCTGGCCGTGCGGGAGTCCGGACCGGTGGCCGTCGCCGCCCAGGTGCACGCGGACGGCTTCCGTGCCGCGCTCGTCGGCCTCGGAGGCCGGCTCGTCGCGACCGCGCCCGGCGCCGTCACCATCACCGCCGACCCCGCCCAGGTCATCGGCGAGGTCGTGGACCACTGCGCACGGCTGCTGCGGGACAGCGGGCTGCGGTGCGTCGGGGCCGGGCTCGCGGTGCCGTCGGCGGTCGCCGAGCCGGACGGTACCGCCCTCAACCCGCTCCACATCGCCTGGCCCGCCGGCGCCCAGGTCCGCGAGATCTTCGCCACCTGCGTACGCGAAGCGGGCATCGGGGGACCGGCGTTCACCGGGAACGACGTCAACCTCGCCGCGCTCGCCGAACACCGGCACGGCGCCGGGCGTGAGGCCCGGCACCTGCTGTGCGTCGCCACCGGACACCGCGGCGTGGGCGGCGCCCTCGTCCTCGACGGCCGCCTGCACACCGGGAGTTCGGGCCTCGCCCTGGAGGTCGGCCACCTCACGGTCAACGCCGAGGGCCGCCCCTGCCACTGCGGGGGCCGCGGCTGCCTGGACGTCGAGACCGACCCGCTCGCCTTCCTCACCGCCGCCGGACGCACCCCCGGCCCCGAGGAGTCCCTGCTCAAGCAGTCCGGGGACCTGCTGCGCAACGAGTACGAGGACCCGGCGGTGCGCACCGCCGCCGAGGAGCTGATCGACCGGCTCGGCCTCGGCCTCGCCGGTCTCGTCAACATCCTCAACCCGGACCGGATCATCCTCGGCGGGCTGCACCGCGCACTGCTCGACGCCGACCCCGAGCGGCTGCGGGCGGTGGTGGCCGACCGCAGCCTGTGGGGGCGCAGCGGAAGCGTGCCGATCCTGCCCTGCACCCTCGACCACAACAGCCTGGTCGGGGCGGCGGAACTGGCCTGGCAGCCGGTCCTGGACGACCCGCTGGGGGCACTGGTCTGAGGGGGAGCCCGGTGCGGGGCCGGGGCGTGCCGGCCGGAGCGGACCGGGTGCGGCCTCGGACACCCCGCACCGGCAACGCGTACGGCCTCAAGCGCCCCGCGCCGGAGCCGCGAACGCGAACGCCCGCGCCGGGTTGCCGACCAGCACCGCCTCCATCGCGTCGGCGCCCAGCGCCTTCTGCAGCCGGGGCCGCAGGCGGCGCAGCAGATACGGCATACCGGGCGTCTCCGGCACCGTGGTGTCACCGCCCAGCAGCAACTGCCCGCCGAACCCGGCGCCGGCCAGCTCCGCCAGCTCCCCGGGCAGCCGCCAGTCCGTCGCGTGGTGGGCCCGCGAGGGCCCGTCGAACGCCAGGAACGCTCCCGCCCGCGCCGCCTCCAGCTGGGCCGCACCGTCCGGAGAGCGGCCGAGATGGCCGAGGATCACCCGGTGCGGGGGGACGTCCAACTCCCCGCACAGCAGCTCCAGGACGTCGAGTGCGGCAGTGCCCAGCTCCAGGTGGACGGCGATCGGCGCCCCCGTGCGGTGATGGGCCTCGGCCGCCGCGGTCATGGTGAGCCGGGCGTGCGCGTCCACGGCGTGGAAGGCGCCGGCCACCTTGATCAGACCGGCCCGCACCCCCGTGGAGCCGATGCCCTCGGTCAGCTCGGCCACGAACAGCGCGGCGAGATCCTCCCTGATCCGGTCCAGCAGTTCCGGCGGGTAGTGCGCCGCCTGGTGCAGCCCCGTCGCAGCCACCACATGCGTGCCCGTCGCGCGGGACAGCTCCGCCAGCGCGTCCGCTCCGCGGCCCATGCCGTGCGGTGTCCACTGCACCACCGCCCGGCCGCCCGACGCGTGGAAGGCCCGCAGCCGCTCGGCCGCCGCCCCGGGGTCGTCCAGCTCCTGGCCCGGCAGCACGGGACTGCGCAGGAAGAGGTGGTCGTGGGCGTCGCAGACCCCCAGTGCGCCGGGCGGGATGTCGCCGAGGACGGTGCGGACCGCCGCTACCACTGGCGTCCCTCCCCGAGCCGGCCCTGCTCGGGGCTGCTCAGGTGGAGCACCTGGTAGCGCTCGCCCGGCGCCTTCGGGGCGGGGTGGTCCCAGAGCGTGAAGCGGAGGAGTTCCCAGTGGCGGGGATCGGCCGCCAGCGCCGTGGCGACCACGCCGGGGGCCTCGGCGAGCCGCCGGCTCTCCTCCAGCGCGGCCTCCACCGCGTCCGCCGGGGCGACCGACGAGGGCACGGGCGAGCGGTGGCGGGTGGCCGTGCGGGGGAGCGCGCCCCTCGCGGGGCCCCGCTCGTACGAAAGGCCGGTCCAGTGCCGCACCACGGGCCGGCCGAAGTCCTGGACCACGCCCTGGAATCCGGCGCCCCACAGGAAGGCGTTCATGCCCTCGGGCCGGGTCCACAGGTAGAACGGGGCGTACTGGTTGACCGGGGAGGCCTCGCCCCGCTCACGTATCAGATACGCCTTGAGCCCGAGTCCGGGGAAGTCGTCCAGGAGGTGGCCCCTGGTGGCGACCCGGTGGCGGATGACGCCCATGTCGTAGTCGGCGGGCAGGGTGATCTCGTACTGCATGGCGTGCAACGAAGGGCTCCTCAGGATGCCGGGTAGCCGGCGACGCGGGCGTCGGTGTGCCAGTGGGTCGTGCTGCCGTCCTCGGTGGCCTCGACGACGGCCAGATGAGTCATGAACGTGCGCGGCGACGCCCCGTGCCAGTGCCACTCGTCCGGCTCGATCCATAGGGTGTCGCCCGCCCGGATCGTCTCGACCGGGCCGCCCCTGCGCTGCGCCAGGCCCTCGCCCTCGGTGACGTGCAGGACCTGGCCGTGCGGGTGGGTGTGCCAGGAGGTGTGGCCGCCCGGTGCGAAGTGCACGCTGAACATCCGCAGCCGGGAGGGCGGTTCGGGGGCGGCCAGTTCGTCGAGCCACACGGTGCCGTTGAAGTGGGCGGACGGGCCGGGCCGGGTGTCGGGGTGGTTCCTGGTGATACGCATGTGCGGCTGCTCCTGAAGGGGGTGGTGGGTCAGGCGGGCGGGGTGAGGAGGGCGAGCAGCCCGCGGACGCCCGCGTCGAAGGCGTCCGTCGATCCCACGGCGCGGGCCAGCACATAGCCGCCCTGCACCGTCGCGACGATCGACGCCGCGATGTCCTCGGGCACGAGTCCGGGAGCGAACTCGCCCCCCTCGACGCCCTCCCGGACGATGGCGGCGAGCCTGCCTCGCAGCCAGGTGATCGTCTCGTCCACCGGCTCCCGCAGCTCGTCGCTCGCGATGATCTCCGGGTCCATCGTCAGCCGCCCCACCGGGCAGCCGCGCAGCACGTCGCGCTCGCGCAGCAGGTAGGCCGAGATCCGCTCGTACGCCGAGCCGGGCGCGTCGAGCGCCCGTCCCGCGGTCTCCTGCATCTCGTCGGCCGTACGGCGGATGGCGGTGAGGGCCAGGTCCGGCTTGCCGGTGAAGTGGTGGTACATGCTGCCCTGGCCCACCGCGGCATGCTGCTGGATGGCCTTGGGGCTCGTGCCCACGTAACCGCGCTCCCACAGGAGTTCCCGAGTGGCTTCGATCAGACGCTCCTGAGTGCTCATACGAGAAGTGTACATACTAGTAGGTACAGAATGGGGTTCGCTGCCGCGCGCACGGAAGCGGGGCACCCCTGGGGGATGCCCCGCTCCTGCGGTGTCAGCCCACCGCGGCCGACCGTGCCGTCGAGGGCGGTGAACCCTCCAGATGCTTCAGCCCGCTCAGGTCGAACGGCCCGTCGGTCGTCGCCCCGTACACCATGCGCGACGGCCGGGTGAGGGGGGCGGGGGTGGGAAGCGTGAACCACACGACCTTTCCCGCCCCGCCCCGGGGGCAGACGCCCCAGCTCTGGCTGACCGCGGCGATCAGTGCGAGCCCGCGCCCCGACGTGCTGGAGTCGTCGGCCTCGCGCACGGTCGGCAGCCGTGGATCGTGGTCGTGGACGGACACCGTGAGCCGTTCGAGCAGCAACTCCATCTCGACGGTGCATGACTTGTCCGGCTGCGCGTGCCGGTGGACGTTGGTGAGGAGCTCGGTGACGCCCAGCGCTGTCTGGTCGATCAGGGAATCGAGATGCCAGTAGCGCAGTTGCGCCGAGATGATTCTGCGGACCTGACCGATCCGCGACGGCAGGGCCTGGAGCTCCACCGTGCAGTGCCTGCTTGGCTCGCTGATCACGGCTGCGACTCCCCGAAATAGGTCCGGAAGAAGACGAAGGGACGGATCCAGCACATGGCTTGCTGCTGAGTCCGGGCCGGCGGCCTGGATCACAGTGTCACCGCCGGTACACCATGAGTGACGTGACTCCAATGTCGCTCAGGGCGTACGGCTCCGCAACTCGCGGTGCCCCCACCTCGCACCCTCAGGTCCGCCGCCCTCCCGCGCTGTACAGCGCCTCCAGGAACTGGTGCGAGGGCGTCGCGTCACCGGGTTTTCCGTCCGGCCGCCGCATCGTCAGCCGGTACCTCGTCCCGTTGACCCGCGCCACCGCGGCGTCCGCCCCCGCGAACCACGCTCTGCCCGCGCTCACCGTGCCCACCGGCGCGCTGTCGATTTCCCGCCCGTAACTCGTCAGGAGGGCCACCCGGCCGTCCTTCACGGTCACCTGCCCCGCCCTGGTGACCGAGCGCGCCCACCGGTCGATGCGTACGCCGGTCGCGCTGAACTCCGTCACGCCCGTCGCGCTGAACTCCGTTTCCGACATGGCCCCTTCGCCCCCTTCGACATGCCTCTGAGACGAAGTGTGCCCATCCCGGGGCGTGCGCACCAGAGCGGGAACGTACGTGAACGGCGCATTCGGGCCGCATGGCCGCGCCGGTGCCCGGACGCGACACCAAGGCAGCGCTATGGACTGTCAAAGTCAACGTTTGTGCAGGTGGGGGGCATATCGTGGGCCCCGCCGAGACCGGTCGTACGAGGGAGAAGCGCGCAGATGGACACCAGTGAGCACGGGCACGGCGGCGCAGCCGCGGCGACCGTCGACATCGACCGTTCCGACCCGGCCTACCGTGCCTGGCTCAAGGAGGCCGTCCGCAAGGTCCAGGCCGACGCCAACCGCTCGGCCGACACCCATCTGCTGCTCTTCCCGCTGCCCGGGAGCTGGGGCATCGACCTCTACCTCAAGGACGAGTCGACCCACCCCACCGGCAGCCTCAAGCACCGGCTGGCGCGTTCGCTCTTCCTGTACGGGCTCTGCAACGGCTGGATCCGGCCCGGCAAACCGGTCATCGAGGCGTCGAGCGGTTCGACCGCCGTGTCGGAGGCGTACTTCGCCAAACTGATCGGGGTGCCGTTCATCGCCGTGATGCCCCGCACCACCAGCCCGGAGAAGTGCCGGCTCATCGAATTCCACGGCGGGCGCTGTCACTTCGTCGACGACCCGCGCCGGATGTACGAGGAGTCGGCGCGGCTCGCAGCGGAGACCGGCGGCCACTACATGGACCAGTTCACCTACGCCGAGCGGGCCACCGACTGGCGGGGGAACAACAACATCGCGGAGTCCGTCTACCAGCAGTTGAGGCTCGAACGGTATCCGGAGCCCACCTGGATCGTCGCCACCGCCGGGACCGGCGGCACCTCGGCGACCATCGCGCGCTACGTGCACTACATGCAGCACGACACCAGGATCTGTGTGCCCGATCCGGAGAACTCCTGCTTCTTCGACGGCTGGACCCGCCACGACCCGCACGCCACCAGTGACTGCGGCTCCCGCATCGAGGGCATCGGCCGGCCGCGCATGGAACCGAGCTTCGTGCCCGGGGCCATCGACCGGATGATGAAGGTCCCGGACGCGGCGAGCGTCGCGGCCGTGCGTGCCCTGGAACGGGCCATCGGACGCAAGGCGGGCGGCTCCACCGGCACCGGGCTGTGGAGCGCGTTCAAACTGGTCGCCGAAATGGTCGGCCAGGGCGCCAAGGGCAGTGTCGTCACCCTGATCTGCGACTCCGGCGACCGCTACCTCGACAAGTACTACTCCGACTCCTGGCTGGCCGCGCAGGGCCTGGACATCGCCCCGTACACCCGGAGCATCGACCACTTCCTCGCCACCGGCAGCTGGCCGGAGGCCTGACACCGGTGGCCGGGCCGGCGCTTCCCCCCACCCCCCTCCACGGCAGCGGTCGGTGCCGGGCGGACGACATACCCGGCGTACCGTCAGCCGGCCGCAGGCGTACCGGACATGTGGCGGCCGCCCCGGCCACGCACGGTCGCTGCCTCAGTCGTACCGCCGTGCCGGCTGGTCCAGCACGGCGTCGAGCACCCGGCCGAACACCCGCCTGCCCGCACCGGCGATCACCGGGTCGGCCCAGCGCGGCAGCAGCCGCACGCACACTTCCTCCACCCACACCACATGGGAGCCGGCCCGGTTCGGATACACATCGATCGACGCCCGGCCCAGTACCATCCGGCCGCGTTTCTCCAGCCGGCACATCCCCGCCCGGCTCCCGGCAGGCGGCGACCACCGGACCACTTCCATCGGATCGTCGAACGCCAGCGGCCCCACTCCGGTACGCGCCACGAAGACCGTCCCGACCCGGGCCGGCAGCCCCGCCGGCACCGTGATCCTGGTCAGCGGCACATGAGCGGCATGCCGTTCCCAGTCCGTCACCCGGCGCCAGGACTCGGCTGCGGGCAACGGGGAGAAACGCTCGATCCGGAAGACGGCCACAGCATGATCCTAGGCCGTGACAGCCCTGCCGCGAGCGGAGCGGAACCCTCAGCCGCCGGCGTGTCCGCCGCTCCCGCCGGCCACCAGCAGGCCGGGCAGATGTTCCTCCATCTCCGCCCGCGCGCCCGCCGGCAGGCCGGCGTCCGTGATGAGCGTGCTCACCTGGTCCAGCGTGGCGAACGAGCTGAGACCGACCGTGCCCCACTTGGTGTGGTCGGCGACCACCACCACCCGCCGCGCCGACCGCACGAACCGGCGGTTCGTCTCCGCCTCCGCGAGGTTCGGCGTGGACAGCCCCCCTTCCACCGAGATCCCATGGACCCCGAGGAACAGCACGTCGAAGTGGAGCATGGCGATCGTCCGGTCGGCGACCGGGCCGACCAGCGAGTCCGACGGCGTACGCACTCCGCCGGTGAGGACGACCGTGGCCGCCCCCGGCCGGCCGCCCGGCGCACCGGGCCGCTGCGCCGCGTGGAACACATCCGCGACCCGCACCGAATTCGTCACGACCGTCAGGTCCGGCACGTCCAGCAGATGCTGGGCCAGCGCGTACGTCGTGGTGCCCCCGGACAGGGCGATCGCGCTGCCGGGCACGGCCATCGCGGCGGCAGCCCGGGCGATGTCCTCCTTGGCGGTGAGCTCCAGCGCCGACTTCGCCTCGAAACCGGGTTCGTGCGTGCTCGCCTCGACCACCGGCACGGCACCGCCGTGCACCTTCTCGATCACACCCTGCCGGGCCAGCGCGTCCAGATCACGACGGACGGTCATGTCGGAGACGTTCAGCTTCCGGGTGAGCTCGTTGACCCGCACCCCGCCCCGTCGGCGCACCTCGTCGAGGATCAGCGCACGCCGCTGCTCCGCGAGCAGATTCTGATTCTCGCTCAACGCCGGGCCTTGCCCTTCCCTCTGGCCGTACAGGAGTCCGTATCGACGCAGTCATCCTGCCACGCGGTGTCGCGGGCCGTCGTCCGGGGGAGATTCCCTGGGAACGATGTGGCCACCGGCGCCCGTCCGCGACCGCGGTGACCGGGCATCAGCCGCCTTCCCCCTGCGAGAGCGAGACGCATGTGTCCCCTCCCACCCATGCCCCGCGCAGCACCGGCCCCGCGCTGGAGTTACTGGTCCACGGGGTGGGCGGGACCACCCCCCAGGAGATGCTCGTCGACCCGCGCACGGTCCGCGTCACCGGCGACACCACCGCGGCCATCCACCGGCGCTCCGCCGACGTCGACGCCGAACAGCATCCCGAACGGTACCGGGAGAAGCCCATCGCCGAGGCGTACTGCTGGTCCAACCTCACCTCCGGCAACGGCTCCCGCGCGCTGTGGCTGCTACTGCTCCCGTTCATGGTGATCAACCTCGCCCACTGGATGCGCCCCACCGCCCGGGGGCGCCCCCACGCGATCCGGCTGTACGGCGTTCTCGTGCGGCTCATCGCGCTCAGCCTCACCGTGCTGCTGACCGCCGCCGCCTGCGAGGTCGCCCTCGACCTCACCGCCTGGCAGTGCGCGGGCGTGCCGGACTGTTCCGGCCGGCGCTCCTGGCTGGGCTTCCTCTCCGCCGAGCAGGGCGGCTGGTGGTCCCAGCCCGGCCGCCGCCTCGCCCTGGCCGCCGTGGTGCCGACCGCGCTGGTCGGGCTGCTCTGGTTCCTGTCCAACCGCACCTGGAGCGCCTACGAGTCCCAGCGGCCGCTGACCGGGGCGGACGCGGACGACGAGGACGACCCCGCCCCCGGCACGGACACGGCGCCGGCCCCCGCGCGGCCCGCGCTCGGACGGCCCGGATTCTGGTACGGGCGCCGCCTCGTGGCCCGGCTGCGCGCCGCCCACACCGCCGCCGGCCTCCTCACCGTCACCGCCTCCCTCACCGAGGCCGCCGCCCGCCACGACCGCGCCGTCACCGGACCGGTCGCCCCGGTCCTCGGCCGGCTCATCGAGGGGGCTCTCGCCGTCGGGCTGATCGTCGTGCTCCGGGTGGTCTGCCGCCGGGGCCGCAGCGAACGGCGCCTCGACAACCGGCTCGACCGCGCCGTCATCACCTGGCTGCCCGGTGCCGCGCTGGCCCTCCTCGTCCTCGCCGCCGTGCACGCCGCCTGGTCACGTCCCGGCTGGACCTCCTCCGGAACGCTCCCCGGCGACGTCGCGTTCCGGGTGGTCACCCTCGCCCAGGGTGTCCTGGTCGTCGTCCTCGCAGCGGTCTCCCTCGACCTGTACCGGCGCTGCCCGGAGCCGCGCACCGTCCTGCGCGGCCTCGGCGGACCGGCCGTCGCGATGCTCGCCTGCGCGCTCGGCGGCGTGATGACCGGCGGTGTCGCCCAGCGCGTCGCCGACTGGCTCGACGGCCCCGGCAGCCCCGGCATGGGGCGCAGCGCCTTCATAGCGGGACCACCGGTGCTGCTCAGCTGGCAGGCGTCCGTCATCCCCGTCCTCCTCGTGCTGCTCCTGGTGCCCGCCGCCGTGCTCGGCGTGCGGACCTGGCTGACCGCCCGCAGGCTCGAACCAGTGGTCGAGGCGGAGTACGACGAGCCGTGCCCGGACCCGTCACGGACCAAGCGGATCGCCCGCATCCGGGCCACCGCCGCGCTCACCGACTCGGCGCCCGGCATGCTGGGGTTCGTCTCCGGTGCCACCCTGCTCCTGGGCGCTGCTGCGGTGGGCGGCGCCTGGGTCACCGGAGAGGTGCCCGGACTCGCGCTGGACGGCAGCGCCCCGTTCCTCGAATCGGTGGCCGAAGCGGCGCAGTCCACCGGTTCCTGGCTGATCGGCTTCGGCTTCCTCGTCTTCGTCGCCTGCGGCAGACGGGCCTACCGCGACGCCGCCGCCCGGCGCACGATCGGCATCCTGTGGGACGTCGGTACGTTCTGGCCGCGCGCCGCCCACCCCTTCGCCCCGCCCTGCTACGCGGAACGCGCCGTGCCCGACCTGGCCTCCCGCATGTCCGGCTGGACCGGCCGCACCCGGGGCCGCCTCGTCATCTCCGGTCACTCCCAGGGCAGCGTCCTGGCCGCCTCCGCGGTCTGGCAGCTGCCCGCCCGCACCCGCTCCCAAGTCGCCCTGCTCACCTACGGATCGCCGATCGAACGCCTCTACGGCCGATGGTTCCCGGCCTATTTCGGGTCCGGCCGGCTCCACGGGCTGCACCGCTCCGTGCACTGCTGGCGCAACCTGTGGCGGGCCACCGACCCCATCGGCGGCGAGATCCGGCTCGGGGAGGAATCCGGCCCCGAGGTCGACCGGGGCCCGCTCAAGGACCCGCTGGTCTACGGGCGGACCCCGGAGCACCCGCTGCCCGAACCGGTGCTCGGCCACTCCGACTACCAGGCCGACCCCGCCTTCGCCGAGGAACGCGCCGCCCTCCTGGAACGGCTCGGCCCCGTCCTGCCCCAGCAGGCGGACCCGGTCCGCGAGGACTTCAGGGCAGTTCCGGGAGGTCCTCCGGATACAGCAGAGTGAGATCGTCCTTGCTCGGATCGGCGAGCTGGGCGACCCGGCCGGCATGCCGCTCGACCATCGACTCGAAGGTCTGGCGAGCGGTGCGCCCGTTGCCGAAGGCCGGCCCCTTGGGCAACTCGGTGAAGTACTTCAGCAGCGCCTCACCGGTGCCCGACGCCAGGCTGTACTCCTGCTCCTGGGACTGCTGCTCGACGATCCTGAGCAGCTCGGCCGGTTCGTAGTCGCTGAACGTGATGGTCCGCGAGAAGCGGGACGCCACCCCGGGGTTGACGGTCAGGAACCGCTCCATCTCCCGGGTGTACCCGGCGACGATGACGACCACCGCCTCCCGGTGGTCCTCCATCAGCTTCACCAGCGTGTCGATCGCCTCCCGGCCGAAGTCCCGGCCGGAGTCCTCGGGCGACAGCGCGTACGCCTCGTCGACGAACAGCACCCCGCCGCGCGCCCGGTCGAACGCCTCCTGCGTACGAATGGCGGTCGAGCCGATGTGCTCACCGACCAGGTCGACCCGGGACACCTCGACGAGATGGCCCCGCTCCAGCACCCCGAGCGCGGCCAGGATCTCGCCGTACAGCCGTGCCACCGTGGTCTTGCCGGTGCCCGGGGAACCGGTGAAGACGAGATGACGGCGGACCGACGCGGCCTTGAGGCCCGCCTCCCGGCGCCTGCGCCCCACCTCGATCATGTCCGTGAGAGCCCGCACCTCCCGCTTGACGCTGTCCAGGCCGACCAGCGCGTCCAGCTCGCCCAGGACCTCCCCGGAGGTGCGCCCGGGCTCGGCCGGTGCCGCCGGCACAGCCTCCACGGGGCGCGGCGCGGGCACCGAACCGAGCAGCCCGGGCGACGACTGCACGGCCGTCAGGACGGTGGCCGACGGGGGAGCGGCCGTCCGCAGCCCGCTCTCGTCGCTCGTGCAGTCCTCCACGGACGGCCCGCTCCCCGCGCCGTCCCCGCGGCCCGTGCCGTCGGGGAACTCGTAACCGCCGCGGGCGCACCGCTCGGTGCGGCACCGGGTCAGGGCCGTACGGCAGCCCTCCATCACATGGAAGCCGTATCCCTCGCTCCCCGTGACCCGGCAGCCGTTGAACGTCCCCCGGCCCTCGGCCGATACGTAGAAGCCGGCCTCGGCGGGTGAGGTCACCGTGCACCGTTCGATCACCGGATCGGCGCCCTTCGTGACGATCACACCCGTCTGCACCGCGTCGACGGTGCAGTTGTTCAGCGTGCCGCCGCTTCCGTGGTCCCGGAACCAGGCGCCGGTCGACGCCTCACGGATGCGGCAGTCGTCGAGCTGCGCGGTCGCGCCGTCGCTGACCGAGACCGCGGTGTTGCGGACCTGCGAGAGGTCGCTGTCCACGACATCGGCGCGCGAGCCCCGGTCGAGGACGAACAGGGCGTCCGGCACGTCGTGGACCCGGCAGGAATCCAGTATCACCGTCGCCCCGTCACTGACCCAGACCGCCGGGTAGTCGCCCGTACTGTCGTGGATCTCGCACTGGTTGGCGTCGACCCGGGTGCCGGGGTCCCACACGGAGAGCCCGTTGCGCCCGAAGCGGCGCACCGTCGAGCGGGTCAGCGTCAGCACCGCCCGCGAACGCAGGTCCACCGCGTTCTCCGGGATGTCGTGGATGTCGCAGTCGGCCAGCGTGAGAACCGCGTCGGTGTCCAGGGTGACGCCGTCCGCCGAGGTGCGGTGCACCGTGCAGTCGGTGAGATGGGCGGCGGCGCGGGCGGTCACCTGAAGCCCGCTGCCCTTGATCTCGTACACCTCGCAGCCCAGGGCCTCCAGGCCGCTGCCCTCGCCGGTGACGGACAGGCCCGCACCCGACGCGTGGTGCACCCGGCAGCGTTCCAGCCGGGGGTGCCCGCCGTCGCGCACGGCGACCCCGTACTGACCGGCCGAGACGATCTCGCACTCCTCGAACACCCCGCCCGCGCCGTCGAGTACGGCGATGCCGACGCCGGCCGGGTTGTCGACGGTGCACCGGCGCACCGTGGGCCGGGCCGCGCCCCGCACCTCGACGCCCGCGGCCGACCGGGTCACGATCCGCACGTCCGCTATCTCCGGCGCGCCCTCCTCGATGAGGAGGGCGGGGGCAGCCGAGTCCTGACCCTCCACATGGAGGTCCTGGACGATGGCGGAGGCGCGCAGCGTCAGCGGCACCCCGTCGGCGGGGGCGATGCGCACGGAGCCGACGGACCCCTCGGGGCCGCGCAGCGTCACCGCCCGCGCGATGACCAGGTTCTCCCGGTAGGTGCCGGGCGCGACGGTGAGCACATCACCGTCCGCCGCCGCTTCGAGCGCCGCGGAGAGGGAGGCGTATTCGCCCGTGCGGCGCCGCCACCGCGATGTGCCGGTGTGCGTCACCTGGACCGTGCCCTGTGCCATGGCGCTGTCGTGCCCCCGCCTCGTGCGTGTGTGATGCCCGTGTCACCGGCCTCGCGGCAGCGACCAGCCGGGGTCCGCCTGCCGGAGAGCGACGGGCGGGCCGGTCCACCGTAGCGCGCGCGGAGGTCCGGAGTTGCCCCGATGCGCAGGTCCCGGCACCCGCCCGCCGGTCGCGTCCCCCACCTCACAGGGCGGTACCACTAGCTGCCGGTGCCCGTCCTGCCCCAGTCCGGGCCTGCCGCTGCCCATGCCCGGTCGAGCCGTTCGTACCGCCGTCGCGTCATGCGCCGCATGATCAGGCGCCGGCCGCACTCGATCAGCAGGGCGGCCAGTATCGCGGCACCGAAGCCGGCCAGCGCCGCATGCGTGTGCGCCGTCGGCATGTCCATCGGCCGCAGCGCCGGATCGCCTTCCCGGTCGGTCCAGATCCGGACCCTCGCGCCGGGCTCCGCGTCGCGCGAGGCGGCCGTCACCGCCGCGGTGCGCGCGGTGCCGTCCGGCGCGTGCCACCGCGCGATCACCTCGGTCCGCGTCATGCGGCCGGTGGATATCTCAGGGTCCGCGAGGAGACGGGCGGCGGCCACCCGGCGCACCACGACGGCGGTGGTGAGGTGACGCTCGGCCCGCTGGGCGCGCACCGACGCCTGCAGCGCCGTATCGGTCCGGGCCCCGCAGAGCCAGCCGAGCGCCGGAGCAGCCAGCATCAGCAGGAGGAACGCGAGCAGCGCCAGCCACGCCTCGCACCGGTCCGTCGTCCGGCGCAGCGGGTTGTGTCGCCAACGCCAGACACCCGCCATCGCCCGCACCGTCCCGCACCCCCTTCCGTATTCGGCCCCGATCCGCCGAAAGGTCCCGGGCCGCGCAGCAAAAGCGGCCCACTGTGCTCAACGCGCGGCCCGCAGCCGTGAGTTCCCGGCGCCTTCCGGCGCCTTCAGCCGAGTATGCGGACCGGGTCGCCGAGCCGGATGACGCCCCGGGCGTCGGGGATGAGATTCTGGCCGAACAGCAGCTGCTTGCCGACGCGGCGATACCGGGCGAGCGTGCGCAGGGGCTCCTTGCCTCGCTCGGCGGTGTCCTGGCCGGTCGTCGTGATGACACAGCGGCCGCAGGGTTTGACGACGCGGAACGGCACGTCACCGATCGCGATCCGGCTCCAGCCGTCCTCCGCCCAGGCGTCCGTGCCGCCCACCACCACATTGGGCCGGAAACGGTCCATCGGCAGGGGCCCCTCCCCGGGGTGGTCCCCGCGCGCGATGAGCGCGTTCAGGGCGTCGAGCGAGGCGTCGGTGGTGAGCAGGAGGGGAAAGCCGTCGGCGAGGCCGACGGGCTCGCCCGGCCGCGCGTACCCCGTGTCGATGTGCCTGCGCCGGTCCGGGGCGTCGAGATGGACCAGCCGCACCGGTACGCCGAGATGGTCGCCGAGCCAGGCATGGGCCTCCGGAGCCGCCTCCACCACCTCGACCCGGTCCCCGTGCAGCAGCGCCCCGACCGTTTCCCCCGGCTTCGGGACCTCCACGGTCAGTGCCGCCCTCCCCGGTGCGGACAGGGTGACACCGCCGTCCGGAGCGGGCACGGCGGAGACCAGCGCCATGCGGGCCAGCCGGCGCTGCGTGACGGCCGTACCCCCGGCGTCGACGAGCATCCAGCGGCGGTCGCCGTCGAGTCCCCATGGCTCGACGACGGCCTCGCCCACCGCGTACGCGGCCAGCGACTTGACCGGGTGAATGCGGACGGCGCTCAGCTCGGGACGGTGCATGCGCCCATTTTGCCAGGCAGCGCGCCCCGGGCCGCGCTTTGTCTAGTAGCCCCGGCCGCCCTGGTGGGGCCGGCTGTACGGGTCGTCGTACGGGGACTGCGTGGGGGCCGGCCGCGGCGCCGCGGGGCGCATCGACTCGTAGCCCGTGCTCGGCGCGGGCCGCTGCTGCTGCGGCGGGGGCGCCTGGTACATCCCGCGGCCGGCGGCCGGCTGCTGCGGGATGTAGGGCGCCGGCGCGTGCTGCAGCTGTGGGGGCTGCATCGGCGCGTAGCTCTGCTGTGCCGCCGGCTGCGGGTAGCCGTAGGAGGGCTGGGGCTGGGAGGGCGCCGCGGGAAGAGCCGGCAGGGCCGCGGGGAGCGCCGGCAGGTAGCTGTTGCCGGTGTCGTACGCGGCAGGCACTCGGATCGGTGCGATCTGAGGGGTGCCCCGCTCCGCGACCAAGGAGTCGTAGATCGGAGTGTCGGGGAACGACGGCGCGGCGTAGTAGCCGCCACCGTAGGTGGAGCGGGGGGAGGTCATGACACCTAAGTTAAGCCCACGATGTGCCGATTGGGGAGTCCCAATTTTATGCTCATCGGATTTACCCTCACTCTGGCTGTCCGACCTGCTGAAACCCCCTTGTCTTCCCGCCTGTGCCCAGAGGAATCCACCCTTGATTCACCGTCGAACCGCGTCCCTCATTCCGGTGCTCTCCGCACTGGTGCTCACCGCATGCGCACCGGACTCGCCCGCGCGGCCCGAAACCGACCGCAAGACGGTGGGCGAACGGCTGGCCGCAGCCGACGGCACGCCCTATTCGGCCGCCCTCGAAGCCGTCACCCGCTCCGGGGCGAAACGGCTCCAGCTCACGGAGGGGCGGATCAACCTCAACGCGCCCTTGACCGGGCGTACGACCGACACGACCGACCAGTACACCGAGGACGTCGTGATGACCCGGCGGACGGTGTACCGGCGCGCGGTCGGAACGAGCGGCGCGTGGCAGGAATTCCCCGCGGCGGTGGCCAAGGGCGGCATACCCGTCGGCCGGCTTCCGCAGTTCGTGCGGCTCATGCTCGCTCACAGCGCTTCGGTGGAGCAGGGGAGTGAACCGTTGCACGTGTCGGGCCGCCTCACTCCGAAGCAGATCGAATCGGTGGACCGGACCGTCGGCCGCAATCTCCGCCCCGCCACCTCGGTCGACGCCGAGGCATGGGTCGACGAACAGGGCCGCGTCGTACGCGTACGCCAGAAGATGCACTTCGCGTCCGGCCCCGACATTCGAGCATCGCTCGAACTCACCGATTTCCAGAGCGCTATTCCGGTGAACGCGCCCACCGGGCGGTCATGAGGCCCTGAGACTGCCGAAGCCCGGCCCCGGGACCCACGGCACCGGAACGCCCGCACCCGCCGCCTGCCGCGCCGGGGCCCGACGAACCGGAGAGCCAACGGCCGTCCGGCGTCATCACCCAGGACCCGAGCGCCCTCCACCCGCCTCTCGACGAGGACGGCGTCATCCGCTACGGCGAGCCCGCGCCGGAGGACGCCGCTGCCCGACCGGGAGCGGGGAGGGCGGGCGCCGTCTCCACGGGCCCGGGCGCCCGGACCCGTACCCCTGCGGGTCCCGTGGCGGGGCCGGCATTAGGTTGAGCCGGAAAGGTCTCGGCAGCGGACTCGTGATGGGGGCGAGCATGACCATGCAAAAGGGAACCAATGTCCCAGTGGCGGCCCAGGCCGTGCGTGTCGAAATGGGGTGGCGCACCGCCCCCGGGACACCGGATGTGGACGCCTCCGCGCTTCTTCTCCTCGCGTCGGGCAAGGTGCGCGACGACGGGGACTTCATCTTCTACAACCAGCCGGCCCACGCCTCCGGCTCGGTGCGTCACGAGGGCAGGCGCACCGCGGGCGGCGCGGCGACCGACACCCTGGCCGTCGACCTGGCGCGGGTGGAGCCGGCCATCGACCGCGTGGTGCTGGCCGCTTCGGCGGACGGCGGCACGTTCGGCCGGGTGAGCGGGCTGTACGTACGGGTCCTGGACGCGGTGAACGGCGCCGAGCTGGCCCGCTTCGACAGCTCCGACGCCACCGTGGAGACGGCCTTCATCCTCGGCGAGCTCTACCGGCGCCAGGGCGCCTGGAAGTTCCGCGCGGTCGGCCAGGGCTACGGTTCCGGACTCGAAGGGCTCGCCACGGACTTCGGGATCTCCGTGGACGAACCCCAGCAGCCGCACGCGGCACCTCAGCCCCCCTCGGCCCCCCGGGTCGCGGCCGCCCCGCCGCCTCCGCAGTACCCGCAGCCGACGCTCGCCGCGCCGATGGTGCCCCCGACGGCCCCGCCGGTTCCGCCGGCGCCGCCCGTCATCCAGCCCGTCCGGCTGACCAAGGTGACGCTCACGAAGGAAGCACCGTCCGTCTCGCTCACCAAGCAGGGCGGCACATCGGGCGCCATGCGCGTCAACCTCAACTGGGAGGTGCGCAAGCAGTTCAAGGGGTGGGGCAGCAAGCTCGGCCGGGCAGTGGCCCACCACTCGGACCTCGACCTCGACCTCTGCGCCCTGTACGAACTGACCGACGGCCGCAAGGGAGTCGTCCAGGCCCTCGGGAACGCCTTCGGCGCACTCCACCAGCCGCCCTTCATCCACCTCGACGGCGACGACCGCACCGGCGCCGTCGACACCGGCGAGAACCTGACGATCAACCTCGACCACAAGGCGCAGCTCCGCCGGGTGCTGATCTTCGTCACCATCTACGAGGGGGCCCGGAGCTTCGCCGACCTGCACGCCACGGTCACCCTCCAGCCCCAGCACGGCGCGCCGATCGACTTCTCGCTGGACGAGTGCACGGTCCCGTCCACCGTCTGCGCGCTCGCGCTCATCACCAACACCGGGAGCGACCTCACCGTGCAGCGCGAGTCCCGCTACCTGGTGCCGCAGCGGGGCGTCAGTCCGCAGCGCACCATCGACCACGCCTACGGCTGGGGCATGAACTGGACCCCGGGCCGCAAGTGACCCCGCCCGGGTGCCGCTGAGTCACTGATCCGGTGCGGCCTCGGGACGGGCGTACGTACGCCCCTTCCAGGCCGCACCGCGTCCCTGGTAGTGCCGCACCGCCGAATCGACGGTCATCAGCAGATACAGCAGCGCGGTGAACGGCAGCAGCGGGGCCGGCCACAGCGACTGCCGGTAGTAGCCGAGCATCGGCATGTACGTCCCCGCCATGACGGCCCACGCCAGCCCGCCGGCCCACGCCGCCATCGCGTCTCCGCCCAGCAGGCCGGCGGCCAGCGTCACCGGCGGGGCGAGATAGACCAGCGCCAGTCCCAGCACCGTGCCCAGCAGCACCAGCGGATTGTGCCGCAGCTGGGCGTACGCGCTGCGCGAGACCATCCGCCACAGATCGGCCAGGCGTGGATAAGGCCGCACACTGTCCACCCGGTCCGCGAGCCCCAGCCAGATCCGGCCCCCCGAGCGCCGCACCGCACGGGCCAGCGACACATCGTCGATCACCGCCTGCCGGATCGAGCCGGGCACCCCCGCCCGCACCGCGGCCTCCGTCCGCAGCAGCACACAGCCCCCCGCCGCGGCGGCCGTCCGCCCGGCCTTCCGGTTGACCCACCGGAACGGATAGAGCTGCGAGAAGAAGTAGACGAAGGCCGGCACGACGAGCCGTTCCCAGACGCTCGCCACCCGCAGTCGCGCCATCTGCGAGACCAGGTCGAAGCCGCCCGTCTCCGCGGCGGCCACCAGTTCCCGCAGGCTGTCCGGCTCGTGCGCGATGTCGGCGTCCGTGAGCAGCAGGTACTCCGGGTCCCTGGCACGGGCCAGCGCCATCCCGTGCCGTACGGCCCAGAGCTTGCCCGTCCACCCGGGCTCGGGCTCCCCTGGCGAGACCACGGTCACCGGCAGGCCGCCGTGCCGCACGGACAGGGCGCGGGCGATGTCCGCCGTGCCGTCCTTGCTGCAGTCGTCGACCAGGAAGATCTCGGCGGTCCCCGGATAGTCCTGCGCCAGCAGCGACGGCAGGCTGACCGGCAGCATCGCGGCCTCGTCGCGCGCGGGCACGACGATCGCGACCGAGGGCCAGCGGTCCGGGTCCGCGCGGCTCGGCAGCCGCTGGTCGGTGCGCCAGAAGAACCCCTGGCCCAGCAGCAGCCACACCCATGCGACAAGCGAAACCACGGCGATCCAGGCAACGGCGCTCATTGGCGGAAGTCTGCACCACTGAGCGGGGACCGCAAGGGCGGTCGACTATGGTGACCGGGTGAAGATCGCGCTCATGGATTCCGGAATCGGACTGCTCGCCGCCGCCGCCGCAGTACGCCGGCTGAGGCCGGACGCCGATCTGGTGCTCTCCTCCGACCCCGACGGAATGCCCTGGGGGCCCCGCACACCCGAGGACGTCACCGCCCACGCGCTCGCGGTGGCCCGGGCCGCCGCGGCCCACCGGCCCGACGCACTGATCATCGCCTGCAACACCGCTTCCGTGCACGCGCTGGAGACGCTGCGGGCCGAGCTGGAGCCGGGTCTCCCGGTCATCGGCACCGTTCCGGCGATCAAGCCCGCCGCCGCGGCCGGCGGCTCGGTCGCGATCTGGGCCACCCCCGCCACCACCGGCAGCCCCTACCAGCGCGGGCTGATCCGTGACTTCGCCGGATCCGCCGCCGTCACCGAGGTGCCCTGCCCCGGACTCGCCGACGCGGTGCAGTACGCGGACGAGCCCGGCATCGAGAAGGCCCTGGCCGCCGCCGCCGCGCTCACCCCGCCCGATGTGCGGGCCCTCGTCCTCGGCTGCACCCACTACGAGCTCGTCGCCGAGCGCATCCGCGACGCCGTCAGCAGGCCCGGCCGGCCCCCGGTCGTCCTGCACGGGTCAGCGGACGCCGTCGCGGCCCAGGCGCTGCGCCGGATCGGCGCGGAACCCGCTCCGTCGGCCCAACCCTCCTCGTCCCTCGCGGTCATCCTCAGCGGACGCGCCGCGGAAGTGCCCCAGGCCGCTCTGGCCTACCCGGAAGGGCGCGGGCTGGCCGCCGTCGGCTCCGTCCACTGACCTTCGGACGGCCCCGCCGCAGCGTTCTCGACCCTCCCCGCGCGCCCGTTCTTCAGTACGCTGCTCGGCATGAGGGAGCATCCCGGAGAACCGAAGCACACCGGAACCGGAACCCACTCGCAGGTCTGGGTCGGCCGGGCCACCAATCGCACCCAGTGGGTCCTTGCGGCCCTGGGCGCCGCCTGCCTGGCCCTGGGCATCCAGCTCGCGGTCAGCTCCACCTGGACCTCGGGCATCGCCCCGCTGCTGATGTCGGTGATCGGCTGCGTGGCCGCCGGTCTGCTCATGCTGTTCGGCACCCTTGCCTTCGTGAACGTGGCCGTCCGCGTCGACGGCGATGCCCTTGAGGTGCGCTGCGGCCACATGGGGCTGCCGCGCCGCCGCATCCTGCTCACCCATGTGGTGGCCGCCGAATTCGCCCCCTACGTGACCCCCCGGCAGTGGGGCGGCTGGGGCTACCGATGGCGGCCCGAGAAGGGCACGGCCGTGGTCGTGCGCCGGGGCGAGGGGCTGGTGCTGCGGCTCGGCGACGGCCGCACGTTCACCATCACGGTGGACGACGCCGAGGCGGGCGTACGGTTCATCCGCGCCCGCCTGCATCTGCCGCCCTCGGGCTTCCCGGCCGGGGCCTGACGTCCGCCCGCGCGCCCGGGTCCCCTGGCCCGCCGGCCCCGCACGTAGCGCCTGTCCCGCAGGCCGCGTCCGCCCCGCACGAGGCGCCGGTCCCGCCCGGGGCACCCGCCCCGCACTTCCCGCCCGCCCCGCGTGGATCGTCGGGCTCGCCCGCCCCGCCCGCCCCGAGGGGCCGCCTGGCGGACGCCAGCCCGGCCAGCAGCCCCGTGCCCGCGGTCACCGGGGTGAAGCTCAGCGCGTTGCCCACACTCGCCAGCGCGGCTAGCGCGGTGAGCGCCGCCCCCGCCGTCAGGACCACCGACGTGGGGCGCGGCGAGCGCCACAGCGCGTACAGCAGCCAGCCGAACGCCGCGCCCAGCAGCACCACCCCCACGACCCCCTGCTCGGCGGCCTGCTGCCACGGCGCCGAGTGCGGCTTCCCGTCCGAACCGAGGCTCTGCCGCGCGGTCGGGCTCAGCTCGTCGAAGCGGCCGGGGCCGATCCCGAGCACCGGATGCCGCTCGGCCAGCCGCGCGGCGTCCTGCCACAGATCGACCCGGTTCCGGGTGAGCCGACTCTCCAGGGAGGCCGTGAGCCCCTTGGGCAGCGCCTCCTCGGCCACGGCCCACGAGCCCCCGACGATCAGCCCGGCCACCAGCGCGAGACCGGTGAGCCCGAGCAGCCGGCGCCGCGTCCTGGCGGCGGCCAGCGAGCACATCAGCACCCCGATCGCCGCCACGCACCCGGCCACCGAGCCCAGCGCGAGCGAGGCCCCGGCCGTCCCGAGGGCCAGCAGCCGCAGAGCCGTACGCAACGGCCCCCTCGCGGCCCCCGCGGCCGCGCAGCAGGCAGACCCGGCGGCGAGGACCAGCAGTGCGGCGGCGGCACCGGCCTGGCCGGGCGCGTGGTCCGCGGCGGCCGTCGCACCCGGCATGCCGTGCCGCCAGACGAGGGCCAGGAGCAGGGCCACCAGCGCGGCGCCCGCGGCGGTGGCCACCGGCAGCAGGGTGCCGCAGATGCGCCCGCAGGCGAAGCCCGCCGCGACGGCGAGCAGCGCCAGCAGCACCCCCTCGGGCCTGGTCTCACGGCCCGCCGCGCTGATCAGCGACCAGATCGCACAGGCGGCGAGGATCAGGGCACCGGCGGCATCGGAAGCGGGTGTGTCCTCGGGCATGTCCGCGAAGTCCCGCCGGGCCCGCGACGCCCGGCCCTCGGGCCCCCGCCCCGCTGATTCAGCCATCACGTCCGTCCCCCGGCCTGTGACCGTCCCGTACGCCAGAGCCGGAGCCGGCCCGTCGGCGGGGGACTGGCGCACAGGTTAACGGCCACGCCGGGCATATGGGCGGAAGATGCGGAGAAATGATGCGGTGGTCGGGATTCCGCCATCGGGACGGGGCTCCCGGCGGCCCGCCGGCCACCGTAGACTCCGCCGGGTGAGCACCACCATCGCCCAGGTCGGCGAACCGCAGAGCCCCGCCCCAGCCCCCCGGACAGGCGGTTTTCCGACACGCCTCGCACGGCCCGCGGCCGCCGTCCTCTCCGGGGTGATGCTGTACCTCAGCTTCCCGCCCCGCCCCCTGGGGTGGCTGGTTCTGCCCGGGTTCGCCCTGCTCGGCTGGGTGCTGTTCGAGCGCAGGGCGCGCGCCGCCTTCGGGCTCGGGCTGCTCGCGGGGCTCGGCTTCATGCTGCCCCTGCTGCACTGGACCGGCGAGGAGGTCGGCCCGGTCCCGTGGCTGGCCCTCGCCGCGGCCGAGGCCCTGTTCGTGGCGGTCGGCTGCATCGGCATCTCCGCCGTCTCCCGGCTGCCCGGCGGACCGCTGTGGGCGGCCGCGGTCTGGACGCTGGACGAGGCGGTCCGCGCCCGGGTGCCGTTCGGCGGCTTCCCCTGGGGCAAGATCGCCTTCGGCCAGGCGGACGGCGTCTTCCTGCCGCTCGCCGCGCTCGGCGGCACCCCGCTGCTCTCCTTCGCCGTGGTCCTCTGCGGCTTCGGCCTCTTCGAGGCGGCACGCCGCTTCGCCCGCTACCGGACCGCAGGTGAACTGCGTCGCGGGGCCACCGCCGTGGCGGCGGCGGCCGTCCTCGTACCGGTGGCGGCGGCCTTCGCGGCGCTGCCCCTCGTGGACGACTCGGCCGAGGACGGCACCGCGACCGTCGCCGCGATCCAGGGCAACGTCCCCCGCCTCGGCCTCGACTTCAACGCCCAGCGCCGCGCGGTCCTGGACAACCACGCGAAGCGCACGGAGCAGCTCGCCCGGGACGTGAAGGCCGGCAAGGTCCCGCAGCCGGACCTCGTCCTGTGGCCGGAGAACTCCTCCGACCTCGACCCCTACCGCAACCCGGACGCGCGGATCGTCATCGACGACGCCGTCAAGGCGATCGGAGCCCCGACCGTCGTCGGCGCGGTCGTCGAACCCGACTCGGGCCCCCTGCGCAACACCCTCATCCAGTGGGACCCGGACAAGGGCCCCGTCGCCACGTACGACAAGCGGCACATCCAGCCGTTCGGCGAGTACATGCCGATGCGCTCCTTCGTACGCATCTTCAGCTCGGACGTCGACCGCGTTCAGCGCGACTTCGGCCCCGGGAAGAAGGTGGGCGTCTTCGACCTCGGGGGCACCTACACCGGGCTCGTCACCTGCTACGAGGCCGCGTTCGACGACGCCGTACGCGACACGGTCGAGCACGGTGCCCAGCTGATCGCCGTCCCCAGCAACAACGCCACCTTCGGCCGCAGCGAGATGACCTACCAGCAGCTCGCGATGTCCCGGGTACGCGCGGTCGAGCACAGCCGGTCCGTCGTCGTCCCCGTCACCAGCGGCGTCAGCGCGGTGATCCGCCCGGACGGCACGGTGGTGCAGAAGACCAGGATGTTCACCCCCGACGCCCTGGTCGACGAGGTGCCGCTGCGTTCCTCGCTGACCCCGGCGACCCGGATGGGGCCGCTGCCCGAGGGCGTCCTGATCCTGCTCGCGCTCGGCGCGCTCGGCTGGGCGGGGGCGCGGGCGGTGCGCGCCCGGCGTGTCCGCTGAACGGGAGGCGCGCCGCGTAGGGTCAGCGCATGGCCATTCCTGACTTCATCCGCGAGATCCGTGCCACCGCCGGGCAGCAGTTGCTCCTGCTGCCCGGCGTCACCGCCGTCGTCTTCGACGACGAGGGCAGAGTGCTCCTGGGCCGGCGTGCCGACACCGGCGAGTGGTCCGTGATCGGCGGCATCTCCGAGCCGGGCGAGCAGCCCGCGACGACGGCGGAGCGCGAGGTGTACGAGGAGACCGCCGTGCGCTGCGTGGCGGAGCGGGTCGTGCTCACCCAGGCGCTGCCGCCGGTCCAGTACGACAACGGTGACCGCTGCCAGTTCCTCGACATCACCTTCCGCTGCCGCGCCACCGGCGGCACGGCCCGCGTCAACGACGACGAGTCGCTGGAGGTGGGCTGGTTCCACGTCGACGCGCTGCCGGACCTGGCCGAGTTCGCGCTGCTGAGGATCAAGCAGGCGCTGACCGACGGACCCACCTGGTTCGAGTCCACCGTTTCGCAGTAGGGAGAACGCGAGGGCCGGGGGGGCGGCGCGCCCGGGGCCCCCCCCCCCGGGCCGGGGAGCGAGAAGTGTAAAATGGGCGAGAAACAAAAAAAGGGACCAACAAA
>NZ_JBEYCF010000063.1:0-36474 GCF_040632605.1 Streptomyces sp. NPDC019224
TGGTTGACCGCCGAGCCCCGTACGACCGCGAGCACCTGGTGGCCGTTGCGGCGGGCGTCCGACAGCCGCTCCACCAGGAGCAGGCCCACCCCCTCCGCCCACGCCGTGCCGTCGGCCGACGCGGCGAACGCCTTGCAGCGGGCGTCCGCCGCGAGCCCGCGCTGCCGGCTGAACTCCAGGAACATGCCCGGCGTCGGCATCACGGTGACCCCGCCCGCCAGCGCGAGATCGCACTCGCCCTGGCGCAGGGCCTGGGCCGCGAGGTGCAGCGCCACCAGGGAGGACGAGCAGGCCGTGTCGACGGTCACCGCCGGGCCTTCCAGACCGAAGGTGTACGCGACCCGGCCCGAGGCGACACTCGCCGTGCTGCCGGTGAGGAGATAGCCGTCCAGCCCCTCGGCCGGTTCGTCCAGGCGGGGCCCGTAGTCCTGGGCGGTCGCACCCACGAACACCCCGGCCGCGCTGCCGCCCAGGCTGTCGGGCGCGATCCCGGCCCGCTCGAATGCCTCCCACGCCGTGGTGAGCAGCAGCCGCTGCTGCGGGTCCATGGCCGCCGCCTCGCGCGGGCTGATCCCGAACAGCCCGGCGTCGAACTCCCCGGCCCCGTAGAGGAATCCGCCCTCCCGCACATAGGCGGTACCGGGCCGGTCCGGGTCGGGGTCGTACAGCGCGTCCAGGTCCCAGCCCCGGTCCGTGGGGAACGGGCCGATGGCGTCCGTGCCCTCGGTGACCAGGCGCCACAGATCCTCCGGCGACGCCACCCCGCCGGGATAGCGGCAAGCCATGCCCACGATGGCGATCGGCTCGTCCGTGTGGACGGCGCGGGTACCGGGCCGGGCACCCGCAGCCCCCTGTGAGGGCCCGTCGATCCGGTCGCGCAGCAGGCGGACCACGGCCTCGGGCGTGGGGTGGTGGTAGACGAGCGCTGAGGGCAGGGCGAGCCCGGTCGCGGTCTGGAGGCGGTCGCGCAGCTCCACCCCGGCCAGCGAGTCGAAGCCCAGGTCCTTGAACGCGTGGCCCGGATCGACCGCATCGCCCGTCACATGGCCGAGCACGAGCGCGACCTGCGTCCGCACCAGGTCCAGCAGGTCCGCGTCGGGCTTGGCGGCGGGTATGTCCGCGCGAGGGGCGGCCGGTGCCGGTACGGGCACCTCCGGTGCCTCCGCCGGTCCGTCCAGCCAGTGGCGCTCGCGCTGGAACGCGTAGGTCGGCAGCGGTAGGGGCCTGCCGCCCCGGTCCGCGAGCGCGCCCGCCCAGTCCACCCGGGCGCCCCGGACCTGCGCCCCGGCCAGGGCGGCGACCAGGGTCTCCGGTTCTGGCCTGCCGCGCCGCAGTACGGAGAGCGGCGCGGGATCGCCGTCGGCCAAGGTCTCGCGGGCCATCGCGGTGAGGACGGCGTCCGGGCCCAGCTCGACGAAGACGCGTACGTCCTCGTCCCGCAGGGTGCGCAGGCCGTCGTGGAAGCGGACCGCGTCGCGGATGTGGCGGGTCCAGTAGTCGGGTGAGGCGAGTTCCTCCGGCGTCGCGACGCGGCCCGTGACATTGGAGACGACCGGGATGCGGGGTGACCCGTACGTGACCTCGGCGGCGATCCGGCGGAACGTGTCGAGCGCCGGGTCCATCAGCGGCGAGTGGAACGCGTGGCTCACGGTCAGGCGCCGGGTGCGGCGGCCCCGCGCGGCGAACGCGCCCTTGATCCGCAGGACGTCGGACGCGTCGCCCGAGACGACCACGGAGCGGGGCCCGTTCACGGCCGCGAGCGAGACCCGGCCGGTCAAAAGCGGGACCACCTCCTCCTCGGTCGCCTCCAGCGCCGCCATCGCACCGCCCGCCGGAAGCTCCTGCATCAGCCGGCCCCGGGCCGCGACCAGGCGCGCGGCGTCGTCGAGCGAAAGCACCCCGGAGACATGGGCCGCCGTCAGCTCGCCGATGGAGTGCCCGGCGAGCCGGTCCGGGCGCAGCCCCAGGTGCTCCACCAGCCGGAACAGCGCGGTCTCCACTGCGAACAGGGCGGGCTGGGTGTACCGCGTCTCGTCCAGCAGGGCCGCCCCCTGCGGCGCGTGGACGAGATCCGCGAGCGGCCGGTCCAGGTACGGCGCGAAGGCCGCGCAGACCTCGTCGAACGCCGCCGCGTACCGGGGGTACGCGGCGTACAGCTCGCGCCCCATGCCGGCGCGTTGGCTGCCCTGACCGGTGAACAGGAACGCGGTGAGCGGGGCCTGCGCCGGCACCCTGCCCCGTACGAGAGCCGGGTCGTCCCGGCCCTCGGCCAGCGCGTCGAGCGCGCGCAGCAGCCCGTCCCGGTCCGCCGCGACCGCGACGGCGCGCTCGTCGAAGAGCGTACGGGTGGCGGCGAGGGAGTACGCGGTGTCGAGCGGGGAGGTCGCGGCGCCCGCGAGGTGATCGCGCAGCCGGGCGGCCTGGCCGCGCAGGGCACGGCCGTCACGGGCACTGAGCAGCCAGGGCAGCGGACGTGGGCCGGGCGTGGCCTCCCCGTCCGCCTCCGCCCCGGTTACCACGATGCCCGCGGCCTCGCGGGAATCCAGCCCGGCCTCGGCGCCCGACGCGGGCACCGCACCCGCCTTCGCCCCGTCGCCGGCCCCCGCCTCGCCCACCACCACATGGCAGTTCGTGCCGCCCATGCCGAACGAGCTGACCCCCGCGATCAGCGGAGCCTCCTCGCGCGGCCACGGACCCGCCTCCGTGCGGACCCGCAGGCCCAGCTCCGTCAGGGGGATCGCCGGGTTCGCGCGCTCGAAATTGAGGCTCGCCGGGAGCCTGCGCCGGGACACGGACAGGGCGGTCTTCAGCAGGCCCACCAGGCCCGCCGCGCCCTCCAGGTGGCCGACGTTCGTCTTCGCCGAGCCCACCTGGAGCGGGGCGTCGGCCGGCCGGTCCGTGCCGAGGGCCGCGCCGAGCGCGGCGGCCTCCACCGGGTCGCCCACGGGCGTGCCGGTGCCGTGCAGTTCGACGTACTGGACCCGGTCGGCGGTGACGCCCGCCCGTGCGTACGCCTCGCGCAGCACCGCTTCCTGCGCGTGCTGGTCCGGGACGGTCAGGCCCTCGGACGCGCCGTCGTTGTTGACCGCGCTGCCCAGGATCACGCAGTGCACCCGGTCGCCGTCCGCGCGGGCCCGGTCCAGGGGCTTCAGGACGACGGCGACGCCGCCCTCGCCGCGTACGTAGCCATTGGCCCGCGCGTCGAACGTGAAGCAGCGCCCGTCCGGCGACAGGGCGCCGAACTCGGCGCTGTCCGCGCTGCTGCCGGGGGAGAGGATGAGGTTGGCCCCGCCGACGATCGCGAGGTCGGACTCCCCGGCGCGCAGGCTCTCACAGGCCAGATGGACCGCGACCAGCGACGAGGACTGCGCCGAGTCCACGGTCAGACTCGGACCGGTCAGGCCGAGGACGTACGACAGCCGGTTGGCGAGGATGCCCCGGTGCAGCCCGGTCACGGAGTAGCGGTCCGCGCCCGCCTCGCCCCGGCGGTGGTGGAGCGCCGCGTAGTCGTCCCAGATGGCGCCGGCGTAGACAGCGGTCCGGCTGCCGGCCAGCGTGCCGGGGACGATGCCCGCCTCCTCCAGCGCCTCCCAGCCCAGTTCGAGGAGCAGCCGCTGCTGGGGGTCCATCGCGGCCGCCTCGCGGGGCGGGACCGAGAAGAAGGGGGCGTCGAACCGGTCCACCTCGTCGAGGAAGCCGCCACGGGCGGGCACACCGGCCGGACGGCGGTCCGCCGGTGCCTCCCCGACGGCGTCCCCGCCCCGGCTGAGCAGGTCCCAGAACGCGGCGGGATCGGATGCCCCGGGGAGGCGGCAGGCGAGACCGATGACGGCGATAGGTGCGGAGTGGGCGCTACGCATGATCTGTGACGTACTCCCTCGTCGAGGACGACCCGGCGGAGCCACCACCTTCACCGGCCGCGCTAACGGCGGCCTTTGCGCGTTCTAAATCGTCCCCGGCCCGCCCGCGCGCAGCCCGCGCCGCAGCGCGGTCAGGTGCTCCAGCGCGACGCGGTGCGGCTCGTCGCCGTTTCGCTCCGGGCCGTCCGCCCAGCCGCCGAACGCGTGGTACGCGCCGGGGAAGTTGTGCACCTCCACCGGCACCCCGGCCCGCGCCAGGCGGAGCCCGTACAGCAGGCCCTCGTCGCGCAGCGGATCGAGCCCCGCCGTCGAGATGTACGCCGGGGGAAGCCCGCCCAGGTCCGTCACGCGCGCCGGCGCGGCGTGCGCGGGGAGTCCGGCCCGGCCGCCCAGGTACAGCTCCCAGCTCTCCTGCGCCAGGCGGCGGCTCCAGATCGGGGTGTCCGTGAACGCCGTCATCGAGTCCGTCTCCAGCCGGTCGTCGAGCACCGGGGTGCTCAGGTGCTGGAAGACGAGGGCCGGGCCGCCCCGGTCCCGGGCGAGCAGGGTGAGGCCGGCGGCCAGACAGCCCCCGGAACTGGCCCCCGCGACCGCCAGCCGGCCGGGGTCCGCGCCGATCTCCGCCGCGTTCCCGGCGGTCCACTCCAGCGCGGCCCAGCAGTCGTCGAGCCCCGCCGGGAACGGGTCCTCCGGCGCCAGCCGGTAGGACACCGCCACGACCACCGCCGAGGCGAACACCGCCGCCTGGGCGGCCGAGTGGTGGACGGAGTCCACATCGCCGAGGACGAAGCCCCCGCCGTGGATCCACACCACGGCGGGCAGCGCCGCCCCCGCCCGGGCCGGCCGGTAGATCCGGACCCGCACCCGGGGCGCCCCGGGTGCGCCCGGAATCCACCGTTCCGACACCTCGGCCCCCGGAACCGCCGGGAGTTCACCCAGCGGCCGGGGGCCCGCCCGGTGGTCCGCGACCGCGTCGGCCAGCCGTCCCGTCACCGGCATGGTCAGGCCTCCAGAGCGATGGCCTGCGAGGGGCAGAGCGCCACGGTGTCCCGCAGCCTCGCCTCCTCGGCCGGACCGTCCACCCGGTCCTCCAGGACCAGGACCGTGCCCTCGTCGGACTGGTCGAAGCGGTCGGGGGCGGACAGGACGCACTGCCCTGCGCCCAGACACCGCTGTGTATCGGCCTTGATGTGCATGGCTTCCGGTTCCTCTCTGATCACCACGTGGCGGCGGGAGTGCTCACCAGGTGACGGGCAGGCGCCAGATGCCCTGGACCCCGCCCGGTTCCTTGACCGGCAGCTGCCCCGAGGGTTCGGCGAGGCGCAGCCCCGGCAGCCGGCGGAAGAGTGTGGACAGCGCGATCTCCATCTCGGCCCGGGCCAGGTTCTGGCCGATGCACTGATGGACGCCGTGCCCGAAGGAGATGTGGTGGCGCGCGCCGCGCCCGACATCGAAGGCGTCGGCGGCCGGGAACGCCTCGTCGTCCCGGTTGGCCGAGGAGATGACGACGATCACTCCGTCACCCGCCTTCACCCGGTGCCCGCCCAGCTCCGTGTCGACCGTCGCGAACCGGGCGACCCCGTCGGCGATCGCCATGTACCGCAGCAGCTCCTCGACCGCGCCCGGCAGCAGCGTCTGGTCGGCGCGCAGGGCCGCCAGCTGCTCCGGGTTCTCCAGCAGGGTCAGCACACCGAGCGCGATGGCGCTCGCGGTGGTCTCGTGCCCGGCCACCAGGAGCAGCAGCGCGATGTCGACCAGGTCGCGGCGGGTCAGCGCGCCCGTGGACACCTGCTCCGCGATCAGGGTGTCCAGCAGCCCGTCGCCGGGCTCCTGCTCCTTGCGCCGGATCAGCCCGTCGAGATACGAGGCGAGCTGGGCGAAGGCGTCGGCGCTGTCCTCCAAGGTCGTCGTCCCCGTCACCACCCGCCGCGACTGCTGCTCGAAGAAGGCGTGATCGGTGTACGGTACGCCGAGCAGTTCGCAGATCACGACGGACGGCACCGGCAGGGCGAAGTCCGGGACGAGGTCGGCGACCGGCCCCTTGGCCTCGATCGCGTCGATCAGCTCGTCCACCAGCCGCTGGATGCCGGGCCGCAGCGCCTGCACCTTGCGGACGGTGAAGTTGGTGAGCAGCATGCGCCGCTGCACGGTGTGCTCCGGCGGGTCCATGCCGATGAAGTTGCGCACCTTGCGCGCCGACTCGAAGCGCGGGGCGGTGGCCGGGTAGTGCGGATGGACCCGGTCGGAGGAGTACGTGGCCGCGTCGAGCAGGACCTGGCGCGCCTCCGCGTGCCCGCTCACCGCCCACACCCGGCGGCCGTTGTACAGCTCCACCAGCGAGACGGGGCCCTGCTCCCGGTACGTGTCGTAGCCGGCGGGCGGCTGGTAGGGGCAGCCGCGTGCCTGCGGATAGGCGGGCAGTTCGCGTGCGTCGGCGGGTGCTGCGGTACTGGTCTCGGTCATTCCCCGGCCTCCAGGACGGTGAGTGGGACGACGGCGGGTGCGGGGCCCGTGCCCGCCGGCTTCTTCGCGCGAGGAGCACTGAACCGCCGTACGGCAGGCGCCTCGACCCAGCTGTACAGGGCCAGGGCCAGGGCCAGGGCGGTCAGCAGGGCGGCGAGCAGCAGCGCGGCCGCCGCGGCGCCGGACAGGTTCGAGTCGGCCACGAGCCACCTGTGGCCGTACGTCACCACCAGCCCGTGCACCATGTAGAACGCGAACGACAGCTCCCCGAGCCGCACCAGAACCCGCCCCCGGAACGGCGAGGCGGTCTCCCGGACGTCGGTCTGCGCGGCGGCGACGACCAGCGGGGCCAGCCACAGGGCGCCGGTGCCGGCCACCCCGTACAGATACGGCACCGAGGAGTTGAGCACGTACCCGCCGACGGCGATCGCGGCGGCGGGCAGCAGTCCGATCCGGGGCAGGGCGCCGGTCAGCACCAGCCGCGCGGCGATCATGCCGAGCACGAACTCGATCGCCCGGACCGGCGGGAAGAAGTACACCGACCAGATCTGCTCGAAGGACAGCGATCCGTCGGCGATGAACGGCAGCGGCGTCCCGGCCACCGTCCAGCTACTGACGGCCGGTACCAGGACGGTGAGGGCGGCGAGGACACCGGCCAGCGCCCACAGCCGGCGGGCCGTCAGCCGCTCCAGCACCGGCAGCAGGAACGGGAAGGCGAGGTAGAAGAACAGCTCGCACGACAGCGACCAGCTGACGGCGTTCATCGTGTTGGGGACCTGGATCTCCGGTATCCACGCCTGGACCAGGAAGAGGTTGGTCAGGACGCCCTTCGTGGTGAACACCTCGGAGGCCGCCGCCATCAGGACGGCGGCGACGGCGAACGTGACCAGGTGGTTGGGAAAGATCTTCACCAGTCTGCGCCGCCAGACCCGCGGCGCGCCCTCCGCGGGTCGCGCCGACCAGGTCAGGACGAATCCGCTGAGCACGAAGAAGAACGTCACCCCGTAGAAACCGGCGTTGGCGAAACAGTCGCTCAGTGTGTCGCCCACGTCGCCGCCGATGAACCGGGTCTGGAACGTGGTGTGGAAGGCGAAGACCAGCAGGGCCGCCAGGAAGCGCATCCCGGTGAGGGACGGCAGCCTGGCGGCCCGCGGCCGGTCCGGGGCGGACGGGGAAGCGGTGGATGGGACGGGTGAGCCTGGCATGGCTGATGACCTCCGGCTTGTCCGAAACTGGCCCGTCGAGGCTCGCAGTCACGTGTTGGCCGGTTCTAAAGCCGCTCTACGGCGGTACGCGCCCGTCGCGGCACCGCTTCCAGCAGGGCCCGCGTGTACGGATGCGCCGGCTCGGCGAAGACCCGCTCGACCGGCCCGGACTCCACGATCCGGCCGTCCTTCATCACCAGCACCCGCGCGCACACTTCCCGTACGACCGCGAGATCGTGCGAGATGAAGAGCGTCGCCAGCCCGAGTTCCTCCTGCAACGACCCCAACAGGTCCAGCACTTGGGCCTGTACGGACACGTCGAGGGCCGACACCGGCTCGTCGCACACCAGCAGCCGGGGCGAGGGGGCCAGGGCCCGAGCGATGGCGACCCGCTGACGCTGCCCGCCGGACAGCGCGAGCGGCCGGCGTTCCAAGTGCGCCGCAGACAGGCCCACTTGCTCCAGCAGCCGTACGGTGCGCTCCCGGCGCTCCGCGCGCGCCACCCCGGCCGTGGCCAGGGCCTCGCCCACGATCCGGGCCACGCTCCAGCGCGGGTCGAAGGCGCTGAGCGGGTCCTGCGGCACGAGCTGCACGGTGTGCCGCCGCTCCCGGCGGTCCCGCTCGCGCAGCGCGCTCCACGGCTCCCCGCCCAGTTCCACCGTGCCGCCGTCCGGCGCGGCCAGCCCCAGCACCATCCGGGCCAGCGTCGACTTGCCCGAACCGGACTCACCGACCAGGCCCAGCGCCTCGCCCGGCCGCAGCGCGAACGACACCTCGTCGACCGCCGTCCTGCGACTGCCCCGCGCCCCCTTGAACATCTTGGTGGCCCCGGAGACGCCGAGCAGCGGACCGCTTGTGTCGTCCGGCTCCGCGACGGTACGGCCCCGACGCGGGCCACTGCCCGGAATGGCCGCCAACAAGCCCTTGGTGTAAGGGTGTTCCGGGGCCTCCAGCACCCGGCCGACCGGCCCGGACTCCACGATCCGGCCGTCCTTCATCACGGCGACCTCGTCCGCCAGCGCCTCGACGACCGCCAGGTCGTGGCTGATGAGGAGCAACCCGGTGCCGCCCTCCTTCAGCTCGCCCAGGAGCGCCAGGACGCGCGACTGGACCGAGGCGTCCAGGGCGGTCGTCGGCTCGTCCGCGATCAGGACACCGGGCTCCGCGGCGATCGCGGAGGCGATGAGCGCCCGCTGCCGCAGCCCGCCGGACAGCTGGTGGACGTACGCCCGCGCGCGCTCCGCCGGTTCCGGCACCCCGACCCGCTCCAGCAGGGCCAGGACGCGCGCCCCGGCCTCCTTGCGCGGGACGACGCGGTGGGTCAGCAGCGGCTCCGCGATCTCCTTGCCGACGGGCCGCAACGGGTCGAGCGCCACCAGTGCGTCCTGGGCGACGAGGCCGACGCGCCGGCCCCGCACCGCACGCCACTCGCGAGGGCCGAACTCCCGTGCCTCGCGTCCCGAGACGCGCAGCCGGTCCGCCGTGACCTGGGCGGTCGGGCCCGCGAGGCCGAGCAGGGAGCGGGCCAGCGCGCTCTTCCCGGAACCGGACTCGCCGACGATCGCCAGACACCGGCCGGCGTCGAGCGAGAACGCCGCGTCCCGCACCGCGTGCACCTCGCCGGGTCCGGTGCCGAAGCGCACGTTCAGGCCGGCGACGTCGAACAGGGGCGTCGTGGTCGATGCGGTCGTCATGAGGCGGCCCGTCCTTCGGCTCGTGCCTGTGCGTGGCGGCCCACGACGGTGACCGCGAGGACCGTGGAGACCAGCAGCAGACCCGGGAAGAGCGCGATCCACCACGCCTGGTCCAGGAACCCCTGACCCTCCGTGAGCATCGCCCCCCACTCCGGCGTCGGCGGCTGCGCGCCCAGACCCAGATAACTCAGCGCCGCGCCCGTCGAAATGGACGCCCCGAGCGTGACCGTCGCCAGCACCAGGAGCGGCCCCAGCGTGTTCGGCAGCACATGACGCAGCACGATCAGCGGACGCGGTACACCCAGCGCCACGGCGGACTCGACGTACCCGGACCGCCGCACCACCAGTGCCTGCGCCCGTACCACCCGGGCGAACCCGGGCGCCGTCCCCACCGCGACGGCGATCGTGGTGCCCAGCACCCCCTTGCCGGCGATGAGCACCACCATCAGGGCCAGCAGCAGCCCCGGCAGCGCCAGCAGCGCGTCGGCGGCGCGCATCAGCACCGCGTCACCGAACCGGCCGGACAGCGCGGCGGCCAGCCCCCACACGACGGCGAGCCCGACGCCGGCGCCCGTCGCCGCCGCCCCGATGGCCAGCGAGTAGCGGGTGCCGTGCACCACCCGGGCGAAGACGTCCCGCCCCAGCTGATCCGTACCGAACCAGTGCGCCCCGCCCGGCGCCTGGAGCGCGTGCACCGGGTCCGTGTCGGTCGGGTTGCCGTGGGCCAGCAACGACGGGGCCAGCGCGGCGAGCAGGATCAGTCCCAGCAGCACGGCGGCGGCCAGTACCCCCGGCCGCACCCGGCCCCGACGGGACCTGCGGACCGCCGCGACCGGTGCCCCGGCCCGTACGGCCTGTTCGACGCTCATGCCGCGGCCACCCCCGTACCCTTGCGCAGCCGGGGATCCACGACCACGTACAGCAGCTCCACCACCGCGCCGACCAGCACGAACACCACGGCCGACAGCGCCACCACGCCCTGCACCACGGGCAGGTCGCGGTCGCTGACCGCCTGGAGGGTGATCCGGCCGATGCCCGAGCGGGCGAAGACGTTCTCCACCACCACCGCGCCGCCCAGCAGCGTCCCGGTGAACCAGCCGGTGAGGGTGAGCGCCGGCAGCGCGGCGTGGCGCAGCGCGTGGCGCGAGCGCACGGTGTGCTCGGCGAGCCCGCGCGAGCGCGCGGTCAGGCTGAACGGCTGCTCCAGCGCCCCGAGCAACCCCTCCCGCATCACCTGTGTGAGCACCGCCGCGATCGGCAGGGCCAGTGTGATCACCGGGAGGACCAGCGAGCGGGCGTCACCGCTGTCGGAGACCGGCAGCCAGCCCAGCCGGAACGAGAACACCGTCAGCAGCATGATGCCGAGCCAGAACGAGGGCGTGGACACCACCAGCAGCTCCACCGCCGACGACACCCGGCGCGGCCAGCGGGAGCGCCCCGATGTCAGCACGGTCACGGTCGCGGCCAGTACCACCGCGACCAGCGAGGACCAGAGCGCGAGCTGCGCGGTCGGCCCGATCTGGTCCGCAATCAGTGAGGAGACGGGCTGCTGCAACTGGTAGGAGTCGCCCAGCTCCCCGGTGGCCAGCTGCTTGAGGTACGCGCCGTACTGGACGAGCGGTGAGCGGTCGAGGCCGTAGTGGTGGCGGATCTCCTCACGCTGCTCCGCGCCGACCAGGGCGTTGGACCCGACGATCGCGCTGACCGGATCGCCGGGGATGAGGTGCAGTGCCAGGAAGGCGCAGGTGGCAGCCCCCCAGACAACGAGGACGGCCGCCCCGGCCCGGACCGTGACGGCCCGGACCGCGGCGGATATGTGCGGGGGTGTCATCGGCCGGCCTCGACCCAGGCGGCGTAGAACTCCGGCCACGCCGACAGGGACAGCCGCAGCCCGTGCACCTTCTTGTTCACCCCGACGGACGCCTTCTGGACGTAGGCGGGGACCACCGCGGCGTGGTCGATCGTCCACTTCTGCACCTGCGCGTAGTACGCGGCGCGTTTGTCCGGCGAGGTCGCGGCCTGGGCCTTCTTCAGCCAGGCGTCGACCTGCGGGTCGGTGACCTTCGCGAAGTTGTGGCCGCCGCCCTCGGACGACTCGGTGGAGAGGAAGAAGCTGCTGAGGATGTCGCCGTCACCGCGCGCCCAGGAGGTCTCGACGAGGTCGTAGCGCCCCTCGTCCAGCTGGGCGGAGACCGCCGTCGCGTCGGTGGAGGCTGCGAGCTTCAGATGGATGCCCGCCTTCTTCAGGTCGCCCTGCACGGCCTGCGAGAACACCGACGCCTTGCCGTAGACCGGGGCGACCACGGTCAGCCGCTTGCCGTTCTTCGTGCGGTAGCCCTCCGCGTCGCGGCCCTTCCAGCCGGCCTGGTCCAGGAGCCGGCCGGCGAGCGCCCGGTCGTAGGGCCAGCTCTTCTCCAGCGCGGCGTCGTAGCTGTGCGGGGTGGCGGGGGACAGGGTGCTCCAGGCGCGGGTGCCGGTGCCCTGGAACACCGACTTCACCAGGGCGTCCAGATCGATGGACCGCTGGAACGCCTTGCGTACCCGCTCATCGGAGAACAGCGGGCTCCTGGTGTTCAGGTAGAACGTGTCGACCGCGCCCGGCACGTTCTTGCTGACGACGTCCAGCCGCGTGTTGCGGCGTACGGTCGCGACCTGGTTCGCCGGCAGCGCGGCCGCCGCGTCGACCTGACCGGACGTCAGCGCGCCCACCCGGGTCGCGTCCTCGGTGAGGAAGCGGATGGTGAACGCGTCCAGCCGGGCGGGCCCGCTGTGACCGGCGTCCTTCGGGGCCCACGCGTAGGCGGCGTTCCTTGTGTAACCGCGCTTCTGGCCCCGGGTGTAGGCACCGGCCCTGAAAGGCCCGGAGCCGACGGAATCGGTGCCCGCGCAGAGCTTGTCGGCGCCCGCCTTCAGCGAGGCGGGCGAGGCTATGCCCAGATAGGTGGTGCTGGCCGCCTGGAGGAAGGGGGCGTACGGACGGCTGAAGCGGACCTCGACCTCGTACGTCCCCTTCACGGTGGTGCCCTTGTACGGGCCGAGCAGCCCGGCCGCGTACTGCGACTGGGTCGCCTTGGCGGTGATGTGGTCGAAGTTGGCCTTCACCGCCGCCGCGTCCAGGTGCTTCCCGTCGTGGAAGGTGACGTCGTCGCGCAGCTCGAAGGTGTACGTCCGGCCCCCCTCGCTGGTCTTCCAGGACTTCGCCAGCCAGGGTTCCAGCTCCCCGTCCGGGGTCTGGTAGACGAGCGAGTCGAAGACCGGGCGCTGGACGAAGGCGGTCACGTCCTGTGCACTGGTGTGCGGGTCCCAGCAGTCCGGCTCCTGCTGCGCCGCGTAGGTGAGGCTGCCGCCGCTGCGGGGTTTCGCCTGCGCGGCGGGCGATGCCCCCTCGTCGGAGCTGCACGCGGTGACGGCGGCGAGGAGCAGGGCGGACAGCAGAGCGGCTCTGCGAGCGGTACGGCGCGGGAGGGGCGGGTGCATAGGGGACTCCGGGACGTGAAACGGGGTGAGAGGGGGGCCGGACGTACTGTCGCCAGACCGTCTAAAGCCGGGCTGAAACGCCCTCGGCGGAGCCGGGCCGCACCTCCTGCGCCGCGTGCGCCAGCAGCTCGAACGAGCGCAGCCGGTCCGCCTGGTCCGGCACCACGGTCAGTGCCATCAGCTCGTCGGCCCCGGTGCGCTCCACCAGCTCCGTCAGCTTGTCGCGCACGGTGTCCGGGGCCCCGATGAGCTGACGCTCGGCCAGCTCCTCCAGGAACTGCAACTCGGGCTCGGCGTAGGTGTATCCGGCCGCGCTCCGCGCGGAGGGGAACGCGTCGAAGCGGCGCACCGTACGCATCTGTATCTTGCCGAGCAGATAGGGCGCCGCGACCTCGCGCGCGGCCCGGTCGGTGTCGGCGACGGTGACCAGCGCGGAGATCAGGGAGCGCGGCCGGTCCAGGTACGGCGACGGCCGGAAGGCCTGCCGGTAGCGGTCCAGGGCGTAGGCCGTGGCGTGCGGGTTGATCTGGTGGGCGAAGGCGTACGGCAGCCCCAGCGAGGCGGCGAGTTCGGCGCTGGCCGGGCTGGACCCCAGCAGCCACAGGTCCGGCCGGCCGTCGGCGGCGGGCACGGCGGTGATGGGCGAGGCGGGGTCGCCGGGCGCGAAGTAGCCGTTCAGCTCGGCCACTTGGTCGGCGAAGTCGTCGGCGCCGCGCTCCGGGGCGCGGCGCAGGGCGCGGGCGGTATGCAGGTCGGTGCCGGGCGCCCGGCCGAGCCCGAGATCGACGCGGCCCGGGTGCAGGGCCTCCAGGGTGCCGAACTGCTCGGCGACCACCAGGGGCGCGTGGTTGGGCAGCAGGACGCCGCCGGAGCCGACGCGCAGCGTGGTCGTGGCTGCGGCCAGGCGTCCGGCGAGGATGCCGGGCGCGGAGGTGGCGAGGCTGGGGGTGCTGTGGTGCTCGGCCACCCAGTAGCGCAGATAGCCGAGCTCCTCGACGCGCGGTGCCAGGGCGACGGTGTCGCGCAGGGCCCGGGTCGCGGTGCCGCCCTCGAAGACGGGCACCACGTCGAGCACGGACAGGGGAATGCCGGTGGGACGGCTCATGGAGACCTCCGGAAGGGGCGCGCCGCCGGGCGGGTGGCCCGGCGGCGCGGACGGGACGGACGTACGGGTGCGGGGAAGGGCCGGCTCAGGCGTGGTCGGTGACCGGTTCCGCCTCGGCGGGCGTCTTCTCCGGCGCCTCGGCGGCGGCCGGTTCGGGCTTGGGCTTCCCGGGGAGCAGGAGACCGGCGGCGAAGACCACGACGGCCGCGGCGACCGGCCACCAGAAGGCGTCGGAGAAGGAGTCGGCGGTGGGGGCCGCGTGGGAGCCGCCGCCCTGGAGGATCAGGGCGACGACGGCGATGCCGAGCGAGGCGCCGATCTGGTTGAGGATGAAGACCGCGCCGGTGGCCCCGGCGACCGACTCGCCCGGGACCGTCTTGTAGACCGAGCCCATGGTGGGCGCGCCGACCAGGCCCATGCCGAAGCCGGCGGCGAACTGCGCGGCGGTCAGGGCGATCTGGGAGGTGCCGGAGCCCGAACCGGTGAAGACCAGGGCGCCGGCGCCGATCAGCAGGGCGCCGGTCGGGACCAGCCGGCGGGCGCCCGCCTTGTCGGCGAGGTTGCCCGCGATCGGCATCCCGATCAGGGTGCCGAGGCCCAGCGGCGCGAGCAGCAGCCCGGACTCCAGGACGGAGTGGCCGTGGACCTGCTGGTAGTACAGCGGCAGCAGGAACAGCAGCGAGAACAGTCCGCCGCCGAGCAGGAACATGGTGGTCACGCTCGCGCTGAAGCCCTTGCTGCCGAACAGCCGGAGGTCCAGCAGCGGCGTGACCGAGGTGCGCAGCGCGTGCACGGTGTACGCGGCGAACAGGGCGACGCCCACCGCGAGCCCGATGATCACCTTCGTGCTGCCGAAGCCGTCGCCGCCCGCCTGGGACAGCGCGAACACGATCGCGGCGAAACCGGGGGAGAGCAGCGCCACGCCCAGCGCGTCGAACGGGACGGGGTCACCGCTCGGCGGCGGGTCGGCCGGCAGCACCTGGACCGCCAGCACGATCGCGGCCAGCGCGAACGGGATGTTGACCAGGAACATCCACTCCCAGGAGAAGTTGTCCAGCAGCAGCCCGCCGATGACGGGGCCGACCACCGGGCCGAGCGTGATCGGTACGGAGACCAGGCCCATGACCCGGCCGATCCTGGCGGGTCCGGCGGCGCCCGCGACGACGGTCATCATGATCGGGTCGACCATGCCGCCGCCGAAGCCCTGGACGATGCGGAAGGCGATCAGGCTCTCGGCGTTCCAGGCGAAGGCGCAGAGCGTCGAGCCGATGAGGAACACCGACAGGCCGAGCAGCCACATGCGCTTGGCGCCGTAGCGGACCACGGCCCAGCCGGCCAGCGGGATCGCCAGGGCGACCGCGAGCAGATAGCCGGTGGTGACCCACTCGATGGTGGCCAGCGTCGCGTGGAACTCCCCGCCCAGCGTGCTGATCCCGACGTTGACGATCGTCGCGTCCAGGTACGACATCATCCCGCCGAGCACCATGACGCCGACGAGCGTGAGCAGAGCGGCATCGAGCCGGGCAGGCCCGCTCTCCGTCGGCTTTGTTTCAGACACGGCAACTCCTTTGAACCACTCTACCCAGAAAATTTTACTGGGTAGTTAAAACAGGTGGCTGGCACGGTAGCATGGGTGCATGAGCGTTGGCGAGAACGAAGAGACGGCCGGGCGCCCCGCGGACCGGGGGCGCCTCGACAAGCGACGGGCGATCGTGGAGGCGGCCCTGCGGGTCTTCGCGCAGGTCGGCTACGCCCAGGCGAGCCTGGACGTGATCGCCGCCGAGGCCGGGGTCTCCAAGCCGACGATCTACAACCACCTGGGCTCGAAGGAGAAGCTCTTCCGGTACGTCATGACGGAGACGGCCGCCCGGTCCAACGCCAAGACCCTCGACGTCCTCACCGCCTTCCCCGCCGACCCGGACCGGCTGCGCCCCGGCCTGGAGGACCTGGCCACCAAGCTCGTCGACTGCTACTGCGACGAGCAGTCCGAGGCCGTGCGCCGGCTGCTGTACGCGGAGGCCGTGCGCTTCCCGGACCTCTTCGACGCGGTACGGGCGAGCGGGCCCAACCAGTTCACCGAGGCGCTCGCGGGCCGCCTCGCCCGGCTGGCCAACGCCGGGCACCTGCGGGTCGAGGACCCGGTCAGGGCGGCCAACCAGTTCATCGCGCTGGTCTACGACGAGCTGCCGGGGATGAGTGCGCTGGGCACCCGGCCGCTCGACCCGCAGGACGTCGCCAAGGTCGTCACGGCGGGCGTCGACACCTTCCTGCGCGCCTTCGGCACCGACAGCAAGGCCCCCGGCGCCGCGGCACCGGGGGCCCCCGGCGAGGTCAGCGGCTGAGCCGTCCGTACGACCCGCGGAAGAACAGCAGCGGGTCGCCGTCCTCGACCGCGTCCAGCCGGTGCACCCGGGCGACCACGATCACATGGTCGCCCGCCGGGTGCTCCGCCTCGATGGAGCACTCCAGCCACGCCAGCGCGCCTTCGAGCACCGGCGCCCCGTCCGGCGACAGGCCCCACGGCATCCCGTGGAACTTGTCCCCGCCGGTCACCGCGAGCCGGGACGCGGCCTCGCGCTGCCCGACGCCCAGGATGCTGATGCCCAGCAGCCCGCCGGCCCGGATGCGCGGCCAGCTGGTGCTGGTGTCCGCCACACAGAACGAGACCAGCGGCGGATCGAGGGACACCGAACAGAAGGAGTTCGCCGCCAGCCCCGACCGCACACCGGTCACCGGGTCCTGCGAGGCGACGGCCACCACACCCGTCGCGAACCGACCGAGCACACTGCGCAGACATCGGGTGCCGCCCTCAAGGGCTCTCGTGCCGGTCATCCCCGCTTCCCCCCGCCGTATCGCAGCCGTGCGAACTCGCGCGTGAGCACGGCCCGTTGTTCTCCGTAACCGCCGCGCATCCGTAGCACCGACAGCAGCGTCCACAGCCGTGTCTGATCGAAGTGCGACGGCGATCCGTGCACATCGTCGTGGGCCAGCAGCCGCACCCCGCGCACCCGCTTCCGCAGCAACCGGGCGTCGCCCGGCGGGATGATCTCGTCACGCAGGCTCGTCACATGCGCCACCGGAACCCGCAGCGCCCCCAGCTCATCGGGCGTCAGCGCCCATTCCCGGATCAGCCCGTACACCTCGTCCGGCTTCGTCCGGGTCAGATGCGCGAGCGTGTCCGTGGTGACCCGGGGCACCGTCCGCTGCCACGTCGTGTCGGTGAAGAAGTCGTGCAGCGGCGCCCCCGCGCCGACGACCCCGCTGATCCGCGCGTCGTGCAGGGCCGCCCGCAGCGCCAGATGACCGCTGAAGCTCAGCGCCAGCGCGTACGTACGGGAGGTGTCGGCCCGGTCGCCGACCGCGTCGAGCACGGCCGGGAACATCTGCCAGCTGTCCGCTTCGTACACCAGGGTGTTCTCGCCCACCCCCGGCATCTCGGTGACCACCCCGGCGAAGCCCAGCGCCGCCAGCTGGAGCAGCACCGGCGCCCACTGCTCCTTGACGGACACGATCCCGCCGGTCATCACCAGCAGCGGCTTCGGATCCGAGGCGTCGAGCCCCGCCGTCCAGCAGCGGACACGGCCTCCGGCGAGGTCGACGTCCAGCCGTCGCACCGCCGGGAAGTCGGACCGCCAGGTGTCGAAGGCCGCCGTGCACCGCTCCAGCGCCTCTTGGCGCGCGGCCCCGTCCACGAACGGGAAGCGGGCCATGTTGTAGTGCACGCACGCGTCCAGCGGTCTGCCCCCGGCCTCCAGCCGTGCGCCCTCGGCGCTCCACTCGCGCACCCAGGAGCCCGGTGTGCCGTCGCCGTCGTCGGTGATCCGGGCGAGCAGCGGATCGTAGTGCTCGGGTGGCAGCCCCTGCGAACGGGTGTGGGCGACCACGAAGTTCTTCAGTTCCGCGATGTCGTTCATACGCTCTCCAGCGCCTCCTTGACCTCGGTCAGTACGTCCGCCGCCTCGGCCCCGTCGATGACCCGGTGATCGAAGGCGAGACTGAGCCGCAGCACCGGTGCCGCCACGATCAGCCCGTCCCGTACGACGGGGCGGTCCAGCACCCTGCCCACCCCGAACGTGGTCGTGGTGCCGCCCACCGAGTGGAAGGAGTCCACCGCGCGGTGGCCGAGCGAGGTGACCGCGAACGTGCCGTTGAGATGAGGGCGCAGGGCGAGCGAGTGCGCCGCCTTGCGGAACGCCCTGCGGCCCTCGGTCCAGCCCGCCCGGTGCAGCTTCCGCACCCCTTCGAACTCGGGCAGCTTCTCCGGGTCGCCGTCCCTGATCCGCGCCAGATGGTCCTGGATGGCGGGCAGTTCGGCCTCATGGACGTCGGGCACGATGGTGCCGAGAACGACCCGGCGGCCGTCCAGGACGCGGTCCAGTGCGACCTTCCCGTTGACGAACGGATAGTGCGCGATCCTGGGCCGGAGCGGTCCTCCGCTCACCGCCGCGTTGGCGTCCGGATGCTTCGCGAGGACCCGGCCGGCCGCGCGCAGCACGTACGAGGTGGTGGAGTACCGCACGCCCTCGCTCTCCAGCGCGGCCGCCCGGTGGGCGAGCACCCGGCTCATGTCCACCTCGGTGTCGAGGAACACCGGCGAGAAGTCCCGGATCACCTCCAGGAAGAACAGCGTGTGCCGGCGCTGGCGGGGCAGCGGCTCACCGGCCTCCGGGGCGTCGCTCACGGCGCCACCGCCAGCAGGTACACGTCCCGCAGGCTGGTCGCCTCCAGGACGTCCGCCAGCGGCAGCGAACGGCCGGTCTCCCGCTCCAGCGCCGTGCACAGCGCCAGCAGATGCACCGAGTCCCAGGACTCCACGGTGTCCAGCCCGCGCCCCAGGTCCTCGGCGGTGACGGGCAGGGCGAGTTCGTCGCGCAGCAGCGTGACGAAGTCATCGACGGTCTTCACGGGAGGTCCCTTTCGAAACGCGCGGTCAGTCGGATGTGGTCCACGGGGGCGGCGGCCGGCCGGGCGGTGAGCCGGAAGTCGGCCGAGACGTCGTCGGCGCGCACCGTCTCGAAGCCGGCCCGCGGATAGAAGTCCGCCACCTTGCCGTTGCGGGCGGTCCGCGCATACCCGGCCCGCACCTCGTCGGCGCCCTCGTCGAAGGCGTGCTCCAGTACGGCGCCGAGCACCGCCTGCTCGATGGAGCGCGAGAAGACCCGGCAGCTCAGCAGGAAGTTCTCGATGTGCAGCACCCCGGCATCGCGCCGCAGGAGCACCGCCCCGACCAGGCCGTTGTCCCCGAACCGGTCGGCCGACTCGATCGCCAGTACCCGCGCGGCCGGGTCCTCGCGCAGTGCCCGCACCTCGGCCGGCTGGAGCCGCCGGGTGGTGAGGTTGAACTGGTTGGTGCGCAGCGTCAGCTGCGAGATCCGGTCGACGCGGGACGCGTCCACGGGCGCCAGGGTCACGGAGATGTCCAGCTCGCGCAGGTAGCCGTCGAGCGAGTCGAAGGTGTGCAGGAAGTCCTGCCGGGCCTGCTCCTCGCGGTAGCGGGCCGGACGGGCCCGGTCCTCGGCGGTCAGCGCCCGCACGTCGAACCAGCCGTCGGCCAGCAGCCGTTCGGCGTGCAGCGCGGGTTCCTCACCCACCTGGAGGACCGCGACACCGGGCAGCTCGCGGCGCACGAGACCGCACTCGAAGGCGCTGTCGTCCACGAACACGAAGCTGTCCGTGGACAGGTTGAGATCGGCGGCCAGCTCGGCCAGGTTCTCCTGCTTGGGCCGCCAGTTGGCCCGGATCTGTACGAAGTCGTCTGCCCGCAGCGTCAGTTCGGGGTGCTCGCGCAGGGTCTTCACCACCGGCTCCCGGTCGTTCTTGCTGACGGCCGCCAGCAGCACCCCCTGCGAGCCCAGCTGCTTCGCCACCGCCTGGAAGCGCCGGAACGCCTCCCCGCGATAGCTCCCCGCCACCTCGATCCCCTCGGGACCGGCCTCCCCGAGCACCCCGCCCCACACCGTGTCGTCCAGGTCCAGGGCGAGCACCTTCTTCGCGCCGCCCGCCGCCTGGCGCGCCAGATGGCCGACCTCGCGGGCGTACCCGGCCAGCAGCGCATCGGACAGGTGCGCCTTGGCGTAGACGCTCTGACGTACGTCCCGGGCGGGTGTCCCCTCGGCGAGCAGCGGGTCCAGATCGACGGTGACCACCTCGGGCCGGGCCTCCGTCAGCCGCAGCAGCCGGGCGTTGGCCTCCCGCCACACCGCGCCGAGCCGGGCACGGGCGCCCAGGTCCACGAGCTGGGCGGTCAGCGAGCGGGGGAGCGGCATGGTGTTGAGGACGAGCGTGGCGCCCCGGGCGGTCGCCGCGAAGACCTCGGCGGCCCGCTCGACCAGGGCAGTCTTCTCGGCCAGGACACGTTCCACGTCCTCTACCCGCCAGGGCGGCGGCAGTTCCCCGGCCACCAGATCCGCGTCCAGCACACACAGGACGAGTGAGGGCGCGGCGGCGTACAGCGCGCTGCCGGGGTCCGCCAGGTCGAAGACCCAGCTGTCGAAGTCGGAGAGCCGCACCCGCGCCAGCAGCCCGTGCCGGGCGAGCTCGCCGGTGAGGGCGGGCACCAGAGCGGAGAGCGTGCCGTGGCCGGTCACGGCGATCAGCGGGGCGGGCGTGGCGGGGTGCGCGGCGAGCACCCGGTCCGGGTCGAGCCGGGCCAGCAGCCGGCCCGCCCGGACGAGCGCGTCCCCGGACAGACCGGCCACCAGGCCCCGTACGGCGGGGTAGTCCTCGGCCGTGATCTCCCGCAGCTTCTCGGCGGTCGCGTCGGTCACGGTGTCAGTTCCCTTCCAGGGCGAAGCCCGCCTTGAGCCACTTGCTGGACTCGATGGAGATGCCCACCGCGCGCCGCCCGCCCGCCAGCCGGGCGAGCGCCCGCTCCAGCTGGAGGAAGACGATGGCGTTGCCGCAGTTGCCGGCGTCGTCCACGCAGGAGACCGCCTCGGCGTCCGGCAGTCCGAGCCCCTCGGTGATCAGGCGGGTCATCCGGCCCGACAGCTGCGGGGGCAGCAGCAGGTCCACGTCCTCGCGCGCCCAGCCCAGGCCGTCCAGCAGCTCGTCCAGCACCTCACCGGCCATCACCGGGACGTGCTGCTCGATCGCCTTGTAGTCCTCGGTCGCGGCCGGCCGGTCGCTGTCGCGGTCGGCGGGGCCGAACCATTCCAGGACCGCGCCCGGCTCCCGACCGAGCCCCACCAGCCGGCTGAACAGTGCCCGCACCGAGGCGGCCCCGGGGCCCGGCTCGGTGGACAGCACGGCGGCGCCCGCGGCGTCGCCGAACAGGACGTAGTTCACCAGCTCGGCCGGGGCGGTGGCGCGCAGATCGGTTTCCAGGTCGTAGAACCTGGCGATCACATCACCGCCGAGCACCAGCACCGTACGGGCGGTCCCGGCGCGCAGCAGCTGCTGGGCGAGGTCGAGCGCCTGGACGGCGCCGGAGCACCCCGACTGGAGCTGGAAGCTCCGTACGCCGTCGATGCCCAGCCGGTCCGCGACGATGTTGACCGTCGCCGGCATCAGCCGGTCCGGTGTCGCCGTGCCCAGCACCACCGCGTCCACCCCGTCCGGCCCCAGGCCGGCCCGCTCCAGTGCCGCGCGCCCGGCCTCCTCGGCCAGGTCCGCCAGCGAGGCGGTGAGCTTCCCGGAGTCCAGGTCCAGCGCCAGGTGGCGCGAGGCGGTGCCGATGAAGACGTCCACCCACTGCTGCCACAGCGCGTCCATGCCGAACCGCTGTGCCAGCGTGGCGTTGTCCAGCGGCGGGCCGGGAAGCGCGGAGGCCGCCGACCGTATGTACACGTCCCGACCCGTCATGAGGGCCCTTCCTCGCTCGTACGGAACCGGCCTCAGTCGGACAGCAGGATGCGCGCCTCGGCGGAGGCCCGGACCCCGGTCATCCGCCAGGTGCGGAAGCCGCGCAGCCCCTCGTAACGGCCGCCGGTGCCGGTCGCCGGATAGTGCACCCACTCGCTGGTGCGCACGTCGTTGAAGTCCGCCCACCCCTCGGCGTGGATGGTGCCGTCGTCGAGCGTGATGTCCTCGGTGTAGTAGGTCAGCAGGCCGCCGTCGCCCGGCCGGACGTACTCGATGCGGAACGAACCGTGCGAGGTGCCGATCAACTTGCCGTCCTCGTCGAACAGTTCGTCGTCGAACGTGCCGGTCTGGCCCACGCTCGGATCGGCGACCTCGACGTCGTCGACCACCTTGACCACGACTTCCCTGGGGACGCGCAGCACGATCTGGTCAGCCATCTGACGATTCCTCTCGATGGGAAGGGGTTACGGCCCGGGACGGTGACGTCCGGGCGATCAGGGGAGGCGCCGCGAGATGCGCGCCGGGCCCGGTGAGGACGGCCGTCGCGGCGGCGGCCGCGTCCGGGGAGTGCACCGAAGGGAAGAAGACCTCCGCAGCGGGCTCGTGAGGGCGGGCGAGCACCGACCAGAAGCCGTGCCGCGTCCATGTCCCGCTGTTCACCGGGTCGTTGTCGGAGAAGGTGTACGGGGCGTACTGGGCGCCCGTCGGGTCCGGCTGCGTGAAACGCCCCCAGAACCCGTTGTAGAGGTGGTGGTCCAGCAGGTGCGCGCTGCGCAGCAGCTGGTACGCGCCCCGGTAGCGGAAGGGGTTCGCCGCCGCCGCGTCGCCCGACGCCGTGACCGCACCGTGCGCGGTGTAGCGGTAGCGGGCGGCGAGCGCGCCCTCCTCGTCGATCAGCGCGAGGACGGAACCCTGCTGGTCGGTCACCGCCCAGTAGTGGCGGCCGGTGGCGGTGAGCACGGCGAGCAGGGTGCCGTCGGGGGTGCGCACATAGTCGGTCACCACGCCGTCGTCGTCGGTGCGCACGATGCCGAGCGCGGAGTGGGTCAGCACATGGGTGACGGTGCGCCCGTCCACGGTGGTCTCGGTGATGCGGCGCGGCGTCTCCTGGCCGAGACCGTCGTAGCTCACGTCCACGACCTGGACGCCGCCGAAGATGCCGGTCAGCGTCTGGTGGGTGGCGCTGTAGCGGAACGAGCCGGTCGGGTTCGTCTCCTCGGTGAAGTTGCCCGCCCCGTCGTACGCGAACAGGGTGTCGCCGAACCGCGCCACCTGGCCCGCCTCGTTGAGCGTGAACTCCGTGGTCCCCAGCCGGCGCAGATGGTGGGCGCCGTCGTACGCGAACGTGGTGTCGCCCGCCCGCACGAGGCGCCCGAGCCCGTCGTACGCGTAGCCGGTGAACTCCCCGTCGGTCACCGCCCACCGCAGCAGATCGCTGTCCGCGCCGCCGCCCGAGCTGTACCCGTACTCCGCCGACAGCAGTGCCTCGCCGCCCGGCCCGCGCACCGTCAGGGCGGTCCTGCGGCCGGACGCGTCGTACCGGATCTCCTGCACGGCCGCGCCCAGTTCGACGCGCACCGGGCGGCCCGCGGCATCGCGGACGAAGCGCGCGGTACGGCCGGCCGGGGTGGTGACGGTCTCGGTGCGGCCCGCGCCGTCCAGGCCGTAGCGAGTGGTGCCGCCCGGCGTGGTGAACGAGGTCAGCGCGCCCTCGGAGTCGTACGCCGCCTCGGTCCGCTCCGGCGAGGAGCCCGCCTCGCCGGAGCGGACCGAGGCCGCCGGACGGTCGCCGCGCGCCGTCCTGACCCAGTCGAACGCGTAGGACCAGCCGGGCCCGGACTTGCGGACCACCCGGCCGAGCGCGTCGCGCGCCAGGACGAGCAGCGTCCGCCCCGCGTTCTCGTCAGTGACCTCCGTCAGCCGGCCGGCCGGGTCGTAGCGGTGGCCGATGCGGTCACCGGCCCCGCTGGTCACCGACGTGATCCGGGAAAGACCGTCGTAGCCGAAGACCGTGCGGCCGAGCGGGGCGGGCGGGGTGACGGAGGTGAGGTCGCCCGCCTCGTCGTAGCCGAAAAGGGTCCGGGCACCGTTGCCGTCGGTGAACTCCGTCAGCCCGCCGTGGACCGGGTCGTAGCTCCGCCGGTCCACGTCCGCGCTCCGGCCGGCCGCGCGGCTGCGGACCGGGCGGCCCGCCGCGTCCTGCTCCAGCAGCAGTTCGTTGCCCAGCGGACCGCGCAGCGCGGTGAGCGTCCCGCCGCCTTCCAGCGGGGTGTACGCGACCCGGGACAGCGCCCCCGTCGGCAGCCGCAGCGACACCGGCCGCCCCTGCTCGTCGTAGGTCCGGGTGAGCGTCGCGCCGGTGGTGTCGGTGACGGAGACCCGGCGGCCGCCGGCGTCCCGGGTACGGACGAGCACCTGGCCCGACGGGTACTCGACGGCCGTCGGACGGCCCCGCCCGTCGAAGACATAGCCCGTGCGCAGCCCCGTGGGACCGGTCACCACCGTGCGGTCCGTCCCGTAGTCGAACGCCGTACGGGCTCGGCCCCCGGGGCCGGTCCACGCGAGCTCCGAGACCGCGAACATACCGTCGTAGGCGATCTCCACGGCGTCGCCGAGCGGATCGTTGACGCGCACCAGCCGGCCGTCCGCGTCCCAGAGGAAGGCCGTGGTCGCCCCGTCCGCCCCGGTGTGCCGCTCCAGCCGGCCGGCACGGTCGTACGCGAACGACGCGGCCTCGGCCCCCAGCGGATCGACGATCTTCGACACCAGGCCGTCGGCGTCACGGTGCAGCGACACCACCCGGCCCCGGGCGTCGGTGACCGTCACCGGCTCGCCCCCGGTGTCCGGCTCGTAGCCGGGGCCCGCCGTGTACGACCAGCCGGGGCCGAACCCCAGCTCCACCCGGGAATGGCTGCGGTACTCGCGCACCAGGCGCAGAGGGCGGGAGCCCCCGGCCACCACCAGGTCCAGCTGACGCACGATCAGTTCGCCCTCGTGCAGGTCGACCAGCAGCTCGCAGAGATCTCCGATGGGCAGACGTCGCACGGCGCGATGGACGGGAAGGTCCCGGGGCGTGGGCACGGGCGGCTCCTCAACTGGACCGGCTGGGCGGTGGATCAGCGGGGGTTGCGATGTCCGTCAGGCTGCCGGGGAGGTCTAAAGCACTCCTAAGGCCACGGGCCGCGCCCACCCGGAACGGTCCATGAAAGTTCTGTTACAGAGCGATTCACGCCGTCACCCGCGCCTACTCTGACGGGGGCCGAAGCAATTGGGTGTCTCTGTGCACCGGGAGAGCGGCCACGCAGACCGGGGGAAGGGACCTGCCGACATGGGCATCACCACCATCACCGGACCGGGCACCGCGGCCGTCGTCCGCACCGCCGAATGGGCGCGGCTCACCGGCCTCGTGCGGGCGGCCCGCGACGGACGCCCGGCGATCGTGGAACTGACGGGCGACCCCGGAGCCGGCAAGACCAGACTTCTCACCGCCCTCGCCCAAGAGGCCCGCGCCCACGGGGTCACCGTGCTCCACGGCCGCTGCACCGAGGCCGAGACCCGGGTTCCGTTCCACCCCCTCGTGCAGGCCCTCACCATCTGGCAGAGCACCGCGGCCCGGCCGGGAGCGGAGACCTCGGCCACCGCCGCGCTCGTCGACGCGCTCACCGACCTCCCGCCCGGAGCCGAACAGGGCACCTGGCGTTCCCCGTTCCTCGCCCAGGTCCGCCGCCTGCTCGCGGCCGGGCCCGCCGCCGCACCGGCCGGCGCCCTGCTCGTCCTGGACGACTTCCATTGGGCCGACCCCGGCTCGGCCGGGCTCCTGGAGACCCTGATCCGCTGGCCGCTCGACCGGGGCCTGATGGTCGTCGTCGCCCACCGGCCCCGACAGGCCCCCGTGCCGCTGCGGGCCCTCCTCCAGCAGGGCGGGGAACTCGGGGCGGTCGAGACCATCGGCCTCGGGGCCCTGACCGAGGAGCAGTGCGGCGCGCTCCTCGGCCCCGGCCCCGGCCACCCGGAACTGAAGAGCCTGTACGCACGCAGCGGGGGCAACCCCCTCTACCTCAAGGCCCTCGCCGAGGCCGGCGCCCAGACCGGGGACGCCCTCGACCTCTGGACCTCCAGCGCGCTCGGCGCCCGGCTGCTCGCGGAGACCGCACTCCTCGGCGACGCCGCCCGCACGGTGGTGCACGCGGCGGCGGTGCTCGGCAGCGTCTTCGACATCGACGCCGTCGCCGAGGTGGCCGGGACGACCCGCGACGAGGCCTGCCGGGAGCTGTCCGGCCTGCGCCGCCGCGATCTGGTCCGCGCCACGGACCGCCCCGGCGTCCTGGCCTTCCGCCACCCGCTGCTCAGGGGCTGCCTGTACGCCGACGCCGACCCCTGCTGGCGCTCCGCCGCGCACCGCAGGGCCCGGGACCGGCTCACCCGGCTCGGCCTGCCCGCTCTCGACATCGCCCCGCACATCGAGCGCGCGGGAGCGGGTGTCCGCCCGGCCGACGGCGAGGTCCTGGCCGCCGCGGCCCGCACCTGCGTCCAGGCCGGCCGGGCTGCGGACGCGGCCCACTGGCTGACGGCCGCGTTCCGGCTGTGGCGCAGGACCGGTGACGGCGGCGACGCCGGAGGCCCCCGCACCGAGCTGTGGAAGCAGGTGGTGCGGGCCCTGGCGGGGGAGGGCGACGCCGAAGGTGTCATGGCGCTGCGCGCGGACATCCTCGCCGGGCCCGACGGCCGCACCCCGGACGTCCGCGCCCGGACCGCCGCCTTCCTCGCCGCAGTGCTCGCCGGGACCGGGCACGACGAGGGGGCGCAGGCGCTGCTGGCCGCCGAACTCCCCGCCGCGCAGGCCGCTTCGGCCGGTGCGGGCCTGCTGCTGCGGGTCCACCAGCAGCTCGCCAAGGTGCTCGCGGGCCAGGTCCCCGCCCGCACCGATGTCGAGGTCCTCGCGCACCGCACGGACGGCGCCGACCCCGTCACCCTGGGCGGCGCCCTCAGCCTCGCCGGGCTGTGCGCGGTGCTCGACGCCGACATGTGCGCGGCCGAGATGTCGCTCGACGCCGCCGCCCACGCCCTGGACGAGCTGGACACCGGCCGGCCGGCGGGCGACGCGGAGGCGGGCCATCTGCTGGTCCTCGGCTGGGCCGAGGCGCTCATGGGCTGGTACGGGCCCGCCTACGGCCACGCCGAACGCGCCCTGACCGCCGCGCGCGACCGGGGCGACGCGCACCTGCTGCCGCCGCTGCTCGACACGCTCGGGTACGTCCACTACCAGAGTGGCCGGCTCGCCGACGCACTCGGCGCGGTGCGGGAGGGCACCGCCGTCGCCCGTGCCATGGGGCGCGGCGACCACGCGGCGCTGTCCGACGCGGTGAGCGCCGCCGCCTGGGCCCAGCTCGGCCGCACCTCACCGCGCCCCGCCCCGGCGCCCGCCGAGAGGACCGCCCCGGAGCCACGGACGCCGCTCAACGCGCTGCTGCTCGCCGAGGCGGCGCTCGCCTCGGGCGAGCCCGGTGCCGCGCTGGCCCTGTTGCTGCCCGAGCGGGAGGCGTGGCGGGTGGCCGAGCCCGTCGCCGTGTTCGCGGCCCGCAACTACGAACTGCTCGCCGCCGCGGCCGTTCAGACCGGGGCCGGCGCGGACAGCCTGGACGTCTGGGCCGAACGCGCCACCGAGGCCGCGTCCGCCGTCGGCCTGGTCGAACAGAGCGGGCACGCGCTGCTGGCCCGGGGCCACGCCCTGATGGGCCGGGAGCTCCCGGCGGAGGCCGCCACCTGCTACGAGGAGGCGCGGCTGCTGTTCGGCGACGCCAGCCCCACGGGCGCCCGTGCCCGCGAACTGGCCCGCGCCGCCGGGCAGATGTCGGACCGGCGGGAGGACAGCGGGCTCGGCGAGCTGACCCTGCGCGAGCGGGAGGTCGCCGAACTCGCCGGTGAGGGGCTGAAGACGAAGGACATCGCCGGCCGGCTCCGGGTCAGCCCGCGCACCGTGGACGTCCACCTGACGCACATCTACAGCAAGCTGGGCGTGAACTCCCGTGCCGCACTCGTCCGGCTGATGGCCCTGGCCGGCTGAGGAACCCCGGCCGCGGTGACCAGCAGCCCCCGGCCGGCCGTCCACCGGCCGTGCAGGACCCGTACCGCCCGGCCCCCGACCACGGGGCCGGGCACCAGCAGCACCGCCCGGAAGGTGCCCCCGGCGTCGATGCGGATCTCCGCCTCCGGGAAGTCGAGCAGCCGCCCGGTCAGCGGGAACCACGCCTTGTACACCGCCTCCTTGGCGCTGAACAGCAGCCGGTCCCACGCCACCTCGGGCCGGCCGGACGCCAGTTCCGCCAGCCGCGCCCGCTCGGCCGGCAACGCGACGGCCTCCAGCATGCCCGGCTTCAGCGGGCGGTCCGGTTCGGCGTCGATGCCGACGGAGGCCAGCGCCCCGGTCCGCGCCACGGCGGCCGCCCGGTAGCCCGCGCAGTGCGTCATGCTCCCGGCCACCCCGTCGGGCCAGCGCGGAGCACCCAGATGGCCCGGCACCAACGGTGAGTATGCGACGCCGAGTTGACTGAGCGCGAGGCGCGCGCAGTGGCGTACGGAGGTGAACTCCCGGCGGCGCGAAGCCACCGCCCGCGCCATCGCGGCCTCCTCCGCCGGATGCAGCCGAGCCCCGGCCGGATCGCCGTACACCTCCACTCCCACCGCCCCCACGGGCAGCAGCGCGCCGATCACCGCCGGACCTCCGGAACATCGTGCCCGACACCGGGCAGGACGACCCGGGGCCGGCCCGGCCCGCCGTCCCGGCGGCGCCACTCCCGTGGGTAGCCCACCGACACCTCCTCGAAGCGGACCCCGTCGTGCCAGGTGGTGCGCGGGATGTGCAGATGCCCGTACACCACGGCGCGTGCGTTGAACCGCCGGTGCCAGTCCGCCGTGGCCTCGGTGCCGCACCACAGGGCGAACTCCGGGTGGCGCAGGATCCTGGTGGGCTCGCGGACCAGCGGGAAGTGGTTCACCAGCACCGTTTCGGTCCCGGGCGCCAGCGCCGCGAGCCGGCGTTCCGTCAGCGCCAGGCGCGCCCGGCACCAGGCGTCGATCGAGGGGTACGGGTCGGGGTGCAGCAGTGCCTCGTCGGTCCCGACGACGCCGCTCGCGCGGGCCCGTTCCAGCGCCTCGTCGCGGCTCCGGGTCCCCGACGGCCGGAAGGTGTAGTCGTACAGGACGAACAGCGGCGCCACCGTCACCGGGCCATCCGGGCCCCGCCACACCGGGTACGGGTCCTCGGGCGTCACCACACCCAGGTCGCGGCAGACCCGCACCAGGTGTTCGTACCTGCTCCGGCCGCGCAGCGGCAGCGGGTCCTGGCGGTGCGTCCACAGTTCGTGGTTGCCCGGCACCCACACCACCTTGGCGAAGCGACGGCTCAGCAGCTCCAGCGCGCGGGCGACATCGCCGGCGATCTCACCGACGTCCCCGGCCACCAGCAGCCAGTCGTCCGGATGGTCCGGGCGCAGCCCCTCCAGCACCGTCCGGTTGTCGTCGAAGGCCACATGCAGATCACTGATGGCCAGCAGGCTCCCGGACCCGCTCACGACGGCCTCACCGCCCGCCCGTGCGCGTGGGCGGCGGCGGACAGCGCGACGGCGAGTTCCGCGACGGCCGGCAGGTGGTCGTTCAGGCAGAAGTGGCCGCCCGTCAGGACCCGCAGCTCGAACGGGCCCGTGGTGTGCTCGGACCACGCCCGTACGTCCTCCGGCGGCGCCTCCGGGTCGTCGTCGCCGGTGAGAGCGACGACCGGGCACGCGAGCAGTACGCCGCTCGGTACGTACCCGGCGAGGGCCGCGTAGTCGCCGCGCAGCGCCGGCAGGACCAGGTCGAGCAGATCGGGATCGGCCAGCACGGCGGGGTCCGTGCCGCCGAGCGACCGCACCCGCGCGATCAACGCCTCGTCGGTGTCCAGCCGTTCACCGGCACCGACGCGCGAGGGCGCCCGCCGGCCGGACACGATCAGCGCCACCGGGCCGTGGCCGCCCGTCCCGGACAGCCGCAGCGCCACCTCGTGCGCGAGCGAGGCGCCCATGCTGTGCCCGAGGAAGACACGCGGTCCGGACGGGGGCGGGCCGGCCTCCAGCGCCTCGGCGATCAGATCGGCGAGCCGGTGCAGATCGGCGACGGGCGGTTCGCGGTACCGGTCCTGCCGACCCGGGTACTGCACGGCTCGCACGTCCAGCGAGGGATGAACGGCGGCGGACAGCGGACGCCAGAACCCCGCCGCGCCGCCCGCGTGCGGAAAGCAGACCAGCTCGGCGCGGGCGTCCGTGGGGTGATAGCGGCGCAGCCAGGCGTCCTGGCGTACGGCGCCCACCTCAGCTCGCCATCGGCAGGTCGAGGAGCCGGTCCGACGTGAGGATCGCCTGGTGCAGCCGGCGCAGCGACCGGCAGGGTTCCAGGCCCAGTTCGGACCTCAGGACGCGCTGGGCCGAGCGGTAGACCTGCAACGCCTCGGCCTGCCGCTCCGAGCGGTACAGGACCAGCATCAGCTGTCGGTAGAAGGACTCCCGCAGCGGATATTCGGCGGTGAGGGTGTTCAGCAGACCGATGACCTCCCGGTGCCTGCCGAGCGCCGTACTCGCTTCGACGGACAGCTCCAGGCAGGCGAGGCGTTCCTCCTCGACCCAGGTGGCGAAGCGGGTCAGCACCGGGCCCTCGGGCGTGCCGTCGAGCACCGGGCCGCGCACCAGGGACAGCGCCCGTCCGAAGGCGTCGAGCGCGGCCTCGTACCGTCCGGACTGCTGGAGGCCACGGCCTTCCCGCACGGCTGTCCGGAAGTCGTCGACGTCGTAGCCCGCTCCGTCGAGCCGCATCAGATAGCCCGACGGCTTGGTGACGATGGCGCTGCCGCCGTCGCCGCCGGTGGCCGTGAGGAACTTGCGCAGCTGCGAGAGATAGACGTGGACGGCGGCCGAGGCCCGCCGGGGCGGCCCCGACCCCCACAGCTCCTCGATGATCTGATCCTTGGTGGTCACGCGTCCGGCCCCGACGAGCAGGGTGGCCAGGGTCATTTCCATCTTGGGGGCGCTGAGGGTGCAGCCCCGGCCGTCGTGGGAGACGCGGAGGGGGCCGAGCAGTTCGTAGCGCATCGATACCTCGTGCGATAGGGGGAACGGATTTTCGTGTATCCGGCTCCAGCCACTTTCGAGGGAGTGCGCCTGTCCGCACATCGGGGAAACTGCGTACGTATGCCGATTGGCCGAAACGCGCTGGGGGCGCCCGGCTTTGGTGCGGCTTTGGCGTACGCGGGAAGGCTGGGGACATGCGCCTTGTCCTTGCCCGGTATCTGCGGTCCTTCGCCTCTTCATTGATCGCCTTCGGTCGGATCTGGGTCTACATCCCGCCCACCGACGAGCAGGTGGGCGAGCCCGCCGGGGGGCCGCCCCCGGGCCACCCCGAGCGGCTGTGTCCCGAGATCCCGCTCAGCGCGGCCGAGCGGGCCTGGGGACGGCAACTGCTCGGGATGCCCGGGGCCTAGGTGTATTGACCCGCAAGGTCTCGTCTGGCCCGCGGCGCCTGGCACGTACTCTCGCCGCGCTGGCTGACACCCCGAGTACGTCCGGTACGAGGGATGTCGGCCGGCACGGCGAGGAGTGGGGTCCCCCCTGTTCGAGAGACGCCGAGAACTCGGGGGATGCACCAGACGCCGCAGGCCACGTCCTTCGGGCGTACGACGGGACTTTGCGGACACGCCCCAGCCGGTCAACGGCGTCGGGCGCCAGGCGCGGGCACGAGCCGGACCGCCGTGTTCAGAACATGGTCGATCGCGTCGCGCGAGGGGTGCTCCGTGAGGTTGGTGAGCAGCCGGGCCAGCGTGTTGAGCAGGGCCGGCGACCCCATCACGTAGCGGTTGAGCACCGGCTGGAAGCCCGACCGGCTGAAGATCAGGTCGGCGGCCGTGTTGCCGAGCCGGTAGTAGCGGCCCCAGCGGCGGTTCATCTCGGCCGGGTAGTGACGCAGCGCCCGCTCCCGCCTCGGCCCCGGCGGCAGAGCCAGCGCGAGCGCCGTCGTCTCCGCGGCGACCTCGCCCGCTTCCAGGGCCTGCCCGATGCCCTCACCGTTCCACGGGCTGACCATGCCCCCGGAGTCACCGACCAGAAGGAGCCCCCGGGTGTACAGCGGATGCCGGTTGAAGCCCAGCGGAAGGGCGGCGCTGCGCACGGGCCCCTCCGCGTTCTCCTCCCGCAGCCCCCACTCGGCCGGGGTGCGGGCCAGCCAGCGGTCGAGCGTGGCCCGCAGGTCGGCGCTGCCGAGCCGGCGGTGGGGGAGCGCGCCGAGACCGACGTTGACCCGGCCGTCGCCCATCGGGAAGATCCAGCCGTACCCCGGCAGATAGGCGTCGCTCCTCGGGAAGCGGAGGTCGGCCCACAGCTCCAGGAAGTCCTCCCGCGAGCGCTCCGGGCTGCGGTAGTAGCGCCGGGCGGCCGTGGCGATCTGCCGCTTGGCGTCCCGCTCAAGACCCATGGCCAGCGCGATCCTGGCCGAGGCTCCGTCGGCGGCGATCACGACGGGAGCCCGGTGCGCCACGGTGCCCGCGTCGGACACCGCCGTCACCCCGGTGATCCGCCCGGTCCGGTCGGTCACCGGCTCCTTCACCTTCACACCGGTACGCAGGCGGGCCCCGGCCGCGACGGCGTGCCGGGCCAGGATGTCGTCGAAGTCGTGCCGGCTGCGGGTGAGCCCGAAGTCCGGGAAGCCGCCCAGCGCCGGCCAGTCGATCTCCACCTGCCGGGGACCGGCCACCCAGCGCATGCCCCGCGACCGGGTCCAGCCGGAGGCCTGGATGTCGACGCCCATGCGGATCAGCTGGTGCACCGCGCGCGGGGTCAGGCCGTCCCCGCACACCTTCTCGCGGGGGAAGCGGGCCTTCTCGAGGAGCAGCACGTCGACGCCGGCCCTGGCGAGGTGGTAGGCGGCGGACGAACCGGCCGGGCCCGCACCCACCACGATCACCTGGGCCTCCTCGGCCGTGCCGTGAGCGGTCTCCTCGTCCGACGGCGACTGCTCTGCACGCGTCTCCCGCATGGGGCTCCTCTCCTCGGTCGGGCGCCGCCGCCCGGGGACGGCGGCCCTGCACACCGCCATCCTGCCGGTTTCCCGCGCCCCGGGGAGGGTGATCAAAAATGCCGGTGCCCGGTACCGGGCCGTTCATACACGGCCGGGTGATTCCGGCGCGACGCCCCGCCGCTCACCCCGGCGGCCTGCGGCCCGAATCGGCGAGCAGCCGCTCGATGCGGTCGAAGCGTTCGTGCAGCAGCCGCGCGGTCTCGTCCCGCATCCGACGCGCGGCGTGCTCGGCCTCGGCGGCCAGCCGGTGCCGGCGTTGCCGCTCATGCCCCACGAACCAGGTCGCGAGGGCGGCCGTGACCATCCCGTACGTCGTGATGCCGACGCCCATCACCACGACGGCCACGATCCGCCCCCACGGCGTCACCGGGAAGAAGTCGCCGTACCCGACGGTCGTCGCGGTCTCCACCGACCACCACAGCGCCCGGGGATACGAGGTGATCGTGGCGTGCGGCGCGTGCCGCTCGGCCAGGACCACCAGCCAGGAGCCGGCCAGCACGGTCACGGCGAGCAGCACCGCCGCCCAGCCCGCCGCCCTGAGATGCAGCGAGCGGTTCTCCCGGCCGAGCAGCAGCTCGACCGCCTTGGTCAGGAACACAGGCAGCATTTCCGGATCATCGGGCGACCGCGGCGGTCCCGTCGGCCGGGCACGCGCCCGCCACCCCCGCGTCACCCGATCGCACCGGGGCCGGCCCACCCGGGGAAGGGGACCGGACCCGCACACCGATCGCCCCGCGACCAACCGTGTTAAACCTGAATACGTGGGTGGCACAGGTCGATTCCGGGCGAGGTTTCACCGCTCCGCCCGGCGTCCGCATCGACACGATGGCGGCCGCCCGGGTGGTGACACACCCGCGCCCTCGGGGCCGCCGCGCGAGCGGCCCTCGACAGGGCGCCGGCTGCGCGACCTGTTCAGTGTCCGTACCGTCGCCGGCCAGTTCTTCATCCTCATGCTCGGCATCGTCGTCCTGCTCGACGCCGCCGCCGTCGTCGCCCTCGTCGTCCAGGGCCGGCACGACAGCATGAGCGAGGCGCGCTCCCAGTCGCTGAGCGTCGCGGAGACCTTCGCGCACGCCCCCGGCGTGGCGGCGGCCCTCGACAGCAAGGACCCCACGGCCGTCCTCCAGCCGCGCGCCGAGGAGGTCCGGCAGAGCACCGGCGTCGAGTACGTGGTCGTGGCCGGCACGGACGGCATCCGCTACACCCACCGTGACATCGCGCTCATCGGCAAGAAGATCCCCGGGCCCTACGAGGAAGCCATCGAGGGGAACGCGATCACCCGCACGGTCTCGGCGAGCCGGGGCAAATCGGTCGCCTCGGCGGTCCCCGTCACGCGCAGCGACGGCTCGGTGGCCGGACTGGTGGCGGTCGGCATCAAGGTCGAGGCCGTGAACCGGCTGACGTACCCGAGCATCCCGCTGACCGTCGGCGCCGGAATCACCGCACTCGCCCTCACGGCGGCCGGCGCCGCCCTGGTGAGCCGCCGGCTCAGCCGCCAGACGCGGGGCCTCGGCCCCACCGAGATGACCCGGATGTACGAACACCACGACGCCGTGCTGCATGCCGTGCGTGAAGGCGTTCTCATCATCGGCGCCGACCACCGGCTGCTGCTGGCCAACGACGAGGCCCGGCGGCTGCTCGACCTCCCGCCGGACGCCGAGGGCCGTGCGGTGACCGATCTGGGGCTCGACCCCGGCACCGCGGAACTGCTGGCCTCCGGAGAGGTCGCCACGGACGAGCTGCGGCCCGCCGGGGACCGGCTGCTCGCCGTCAACCTCCGGCCCACCGAGGAGCGCGGCGGCCAGCCCGGCCTGGTCGCGACCCTGCGCGACACCACCGAACTGCAGGCCGTCACCGGCCGGGCGGAGATCGTGCGCGAGCGGCTGACGCTGCTCTACCGGGCCGGTGCCCTGATCGGCACCACCCTCGACGTCACCACCACCGCCCAGGAACTCGCGGACGTCGCCGTCCCCGGGTTCGCCGACTGCGTGACGGTCGACCTGGCCGACTCCGTCCTGCGCGGCGAGGAACCGAGACCGTCCACCGGCGACACCCTGAACCTGCGCCGCACCGCCCTCCGCAGCGTCACCGAGGACCACCCGCTCTACCCGGCCGGACGCGTCATCGGCCACGTCCCGACCACGGCGGAGGGCCTGGGCACCGGCGTCGGGCACACCTGGATCGTCTCCGACCTGACCGCCTCCCAGCAGTGGCGCGAACCCGACCCGGACCATGCCGCGCGCATCCTGGAGCACGGGTACCACTCCCTGCTCTCGGTCCCGCTGCGGGCCCGCGGTGTCATCCTGGGCATCGCCAACTTCTGGCGCGCGGGGAACGAGGAGCCCTTCGACCTCGACGACCTCTCCTTCGCCGAGGAACTGGTGGCCCGCGCGGCGGTCAGCGTCGACAACGCCCGCCGCTACACCCGTGAGCACGAGATGGCCGTCACCCTGCAGCGCAGCCTCCTCCCGCGCGGCCTGCCCGAGCAGAACGCCCTGGACGTCGCCTACCGCTATCTGCCGGCGCAGGCGGGCGTGGGCGGCGACTGGTTCGACGTGATCCCGCTGTCCGGCGCCCGGGTCGCCCTGGTCGTGGGCGATGTCGTCGGGCACGGGCTGCACGCGGCGGCCACGATGGGCCGGCTGCGCACCACGGTCCTGAACTTCTCCACGCTCGACCTCGCGCCCGACGAACTCCTCGGCCACCTCGACGAGCTGGTCATCAGGATGGACCAGGACCAGGAGTCGGGCGGCGCCGCGATCACCGGGGCCACCTGCCTGTACGCGATCTACGACGCGGTGTCCGGCCGCTGCACGGTCGCCCGGGCCGGCCACCCGGGGCCCGCGCTCGTGCTCCCCGACGGCACGGTGAGCTTCCCGGACGTCCCGCCCGGGCTGCCCCTCGGGATCGGCGGCATGCCCTTCGAGATGACCGAGCTCGAGGTGCCCGAGGGCAGCCGTCTCGTCCTGTACACGGACGGTCTGGTGGAGCGCCGCGACCGGGACATCGACGAGGGCCTGGAACTGCTGCGCCGCTCGCTCGCCGACCGCGACCGCACGCCGGAGGAGACCTGCGACGACGTGCTGGAGGCCATGCTGCCCAACCGTCCCGGCGACGACGTGGCCCTGCTGGTCGCCCGGACCCGCACCCTGGACCCGTCCCGGCTGGTCCAGTGGGACGTGCCCCCGGACCCCGCGGCCGTCGCCGGTGTCCGTAAGCAGGCCGTCCGCTGGCTGTCCGACCAGGGGCTGGACGAGGAGGGGTTCGTCACCGAGCTCATCCTGAGCGAACTCGTCACCAACGCCATCCGCTACGGCTCCGAGCCCATCAAGGTCCGGTTGCTGCATGACCGGTCCCTGATCTGCGAGGTGTCCGACTGCAGCAGCACCTCCCCGCACCTGCGCTACGCCGCCACCACGGACGAGGGCGGCCGGGGCCTCTTCCTGGTCGCCCAGTTCGCGCAGCGCTGGGGGGCCAGGTACACCGACCGGGGCAAGGTCATCTGGTCCGAGCAGGCGCTCGGTGGCCCGCCCCCGGCCGAATGGCCGCTGTGACGACGACGTGGGGCCCGGCACACGGCCGGGCCCCACATCGGTCACTCACCTCGTGCGACCGGTGTCACCTGGCCTCCGTCACGGGAACGAGACCACGTTCGAGGGGACGGTGGAGGTTCCGGAGGTGGGTGCTCCGGTGTTGTTGATGACGTGGTTGTACTGGCCCTGGCCGCCGAGGGAGACGACGAGCAGGTCGTGGAACTTCACGCCGGGTTT
>NZ_JBEYCF010000064.1:0-35820 GCF_040632605.1 Streptomyces sp. NPDC019224
GTTGGGTTTTCCCTGAGGGGCCCGGATACCCCCGCGGCGCCGGGGGGCCCGGCGGCCCCGCCCCCGGCGCCCGCGCACCCGCTGGAAGAGGCGGCGTCGTACGTGTGTACAAGCCGTTCGGCCTCGTGCGGGTGATCCTTTCGCCAGGGCGCCGACCGCGTCCCCGCGCATGACTACACTGCTCCACATACACGCGTCAGGCCCACAGTGTCGTGCGTCTTCCACGCGGCAAGCCCCTCCACGCCTGCGGCCGTCGGGACGGCCGTCCGCACTGGATCTGTGAGGACTCACGTGAGCTCGAAACCTGTCGTACTCATCGCTGAAGAGCTGTCGCCCGCCACGGTGGACGCCCTGGGCCCGGACTTCGAGATCCGGCACTGCAACGGCGCGGACCGCGCCGAGCTCCTCCCCGCCATCGCCGATGTCGACGCCATCCTGGTGCGCTCCGCCACCAAGGTCGACGCCGAGGCCATCGCCGCCGCGAAGAAGCTGAAGGTCGTCGCCCGCGCGGGCGTCGGTCTGGACAACGTCGACGTCTCCGCCGCCACCAAGGCCGGCGTGATGGTCGTGAACGCCCCGACCTCCAACATCGTCACCGCCGCCGAGCTGGCCTGCGGTCTGCTCGTGGCCACCGCGCGCCACATCCCGCAGGCCAACACCGCCCTGAAGAACGGCGAGTGGAAGCGCTCGAAGTACACCGGCGTCGAGCTGAGCGAAAAGACCCTCGGCGTCGTCGGTCTCGGCCGCATCGGCGTCCTGGTCGCCCAGCGCATGTCGGCCTTCGGCATGAAGATCGTCGCCTACGACCCCTACGTGCAGCCCGCCCGCGCCGCGCAGATGGGCGTCAAGCTCCTCTCGCTCGACGAGCTGCTCGAGGTCGCCGACTTCATCACGGTGCACCTGCCCAAGACCCCCGAGACGCTCGGCCTGATCGGCGACGAGGCGCTGCACAAGGTGAAGCCCACCGTGCGCATCGTCAACGCCGCCCGCGGCGGCATCGTCGACGAGGAGGCGCTCGCCTCCGCCCTCAAGGAGGGCCGCGTCGCCGGCGCCGGTCTCGACGTGTACGCCAAGGAGCCCTGCACGGACTCCCCGCTCTTCCAGTTCGACCAGGTCGTCTGCACCCCGCACCTCGGCGCCTCCACCGACGAGGCCCAGGAGAAGGCGGGCATCGCGGTCGCCAAGTCCGTGCGCCTCGCACTCGCCGGTGAGCTCGTGCCGGACGCGGTCAACGTCCAGGGCGGCGTCATCGCCGAGGACGTGCGTCCCGGGCTGCCGCTCGCCGAGAAGCTGGGCCGCATCTTCACCGCGCTGGCCGGCGAGGTCGCGGCCCGCCTGGACGTCGAGGTGTACGGCGAGATCACCCAGCACGACGTCAAGGTGCTCGAACTCTCCGCGCTCAAGGGCGTGTTCGAGGACGTCGTCGACGAGACGGTGTCCTATGTGAACGCCCCGCTGTTCGCGCAGGAGCGCGGCGTCGAGGTCCGCCTCACCACCAGCTCCGAGTCGCCCGAGCACCGCAACGTGGTCACCGTCCGGGGCACCCTCTCCGACGGCCAGGAGGTCGCGGTCTCCGGCACGCTGGCCGGCCCCAAGCACCTCCAGAAGATCGTCGCGATCGGTGAGCACGACGTGGACCTGGCGCTCGCCGACCACATGCTCGTGCTGCGCTACGAGGACCGCCCCGGCGTCGTCGGCACGGTCGGCCGGATTCTCGGCGAGGCCGGTCTGAACATCGCGGGCATGCAGGTCTCCCGCGCCGACGTGGGCGGCGAGGCGCTGGTCGTCCTCACCGTCGACGACGACATCCCGGTGGCCGTGCTGGCCGAGATCTCCTCGGAGATCGGCGCCACCTCGGCCCGTTCGGTGAACCTCACCGACTGAGCCGGTGCTCCTCACGGCCTGACCGTACCCGGTATGTAGACGTGCGTCTTACACAAACGTCTGCATGCCGGGTACGCTGCTGTCATGGGACATCGTGAGGATCTGCTCGAAGGCGCCAAGCGCTGCCTGCTGGAGAAGGGGTACGCGCGCACCACGGCGCGTGACATCGTGGCCGCGTCGGGCACGAACCTCGCCTCCATCGGCTACCACTACGGCTCCAAGGAGGCGCTGCTCAACCTCGCCTTCATCAAGGTGACGGAGGAGTGGGGCGAGACCCTCACCCCGGACGGCGAGCGGACCGAGGGGGAGCCGGAGGCCCCGGCCGCGCCGCTCGACCAGTTCCGCGAGACCTGGGAGCGGGTGATCGGGAGCTATGAGCAGACCCGCGCCGTCTGGCAGCTCCAGATGGAGGTCATCTCCCGCATCGACTCCGACCCCGAACTGCAGAAGGCCCTCGCCGGACCGCAGCGCGCGGGCCGCGACGGACTCGCCGAGAGCATGATGGGCGTCGACCCCGAGGCCGACCCGGAGCGCGCCCGGGTGGCCGGGCTCTTCTGCCAGGCGCTGCTCGCCGGCGTCATGGTCCAGTGGCTGATGGACGCCGACTCCGCGCCGTCCGCCCAGGACCTGACGGACGGGTTGAAGGTGGTCCTGGAGGGACGGTCTCCGGCGGGCGGGACCGAGCGCTGAGCGCGGGGTGGCGAAGCCTCAGAGCCGGGCCGCCTTCAGTGCCATGTGCAGCAGCAGCCGGTCCTCGCCGTCGTTCAGGTCGAGTCCGGTGAGCTGCTGGACGCGGGAGAGGCGGTAGTACAGCGTCTGGCGGTGGATGCCCAGCTCGGCGGCGGTCCGGGAGGCCTGGCCCGCGCAGTCCAGGAACACCTCGGCGGTGCGGGCGAGGCCCTGCCCGGCCGGGGTCAGCAGGGGGCGCACCGCCGGGTCCGGCGGAGCGTCCGGGGTGAGCGCGGTCAGCGTCCGGTACGGGCCGATGGCTGACCACTCGGCGACCGGGCCGAACCGGCTCTCCGCCGCTGCCGCCCTGGCCGCCGCCGACGCCTCGTGCCAGGCGTCGGCCAGCTCCGCGAGGCCCCGGCGCGGGACCGCGATCCCGGCGGTGGCGGCCGCCCCCGCGTCGGCGCGCAGCCGGTCGGCGGCGGCCAGTGCGGGATCCAGCACCTCGGGGGAGCGCAGCCGGATCAGCGCGGCCAGCGCGGGCGGCCCGGGCCGGCCCGGCGGCGGGGCCCCGGTCAGCGCCGCCGCCGAGGGGACCGTGCGCACGGCGGGCGAGCCGTCCGTCCACGGGGTCACGCACACCACGGTGTGCAGCCCCTCCGCGTCCGGGCCGAGCGCCTCGGCCAGCGCGGTCACCGCCATGTCCCGCTGCCAGCCGCGCCCGGCGGCCAGGACCGCGCCGAACTCCCGGGACAGGTCGGTGCCCGCCCGTTCCTCGTCGGCGAGCAGCGCGCCGATCCGGGCGGCCACGTCCATCGCGGCGTCGAGCTGCCGGTCGGTCGGCCCGGGGTCGGCGTCCAGCAGCCATACGTAACCGAGCACGACACCCCGATGGCGTGCCGGGAGACAGATGCGGTCGCGGTAGACGCCGGCCTCGGGGGCGGCCGGGATGCGGACCGGGGCGGTGGCGCGGGTGATGCCGAAGTTCTCGAACCAGGCACGGACCGCCGGGGTGGAGCGGCGGGTGAGGATCGACCGGGTGCGGACCGGGTCCATCGTCGTGGTGTCGTCGCTGTCGTGGACCCCGAAGGCGACCAGGCCGAAGTCCCGGTTCTCCAGTGTCGCGGGGACGCCGAGCAGTGCGGAGATCTCGTCGACCAGCTCCTGGTAATCGCCCTTCATCCGGCCATTCTCGCACCCCTTCAGACATATGTCTGAGATCCGGGGCACGGATATGTGGCAGCTGTCGATGGCGGATGACGGGCGGGATCCATAGATTTCACGGTGGTTCTCCGTGCTGTACCGCTTATGTTCGTTACAGGGCATATACGGCGGTATGGCCTCGTTCGTACTTTCCGTGGAGGTGCCCCGTGCTGGGTCCCGTGATTCTCGCCGCGTCGCGCAGCGACAGGATGCGCCGGTTCATCTCGGCCGCGCCCGGCACCAAGCAGGTCGTCGACCGCTTCATCGCCGGTGAGACGGTCGACCAGGTCGTCCCGGTCATCGAGGACGCCGCCGGCAAGGGCCTCGAAGTCACCCTCGACGTCGTCGGCGAGGACATCACCACGCCCGAGCAGGCCGCGGCCGCGCGCGACGCCTACCTGGAGCTCATCGGCCGTCTCAAGGACCTGGGCCTGGGCACCCGGGCCGAGATGTCCGTCAAGCTGTCGATGTTCGGCCAGTCCCTCCCGTCGCCCACCACCACCCTCAACGGAGATGCCTCCGGCCCCGCAGATTCATTCCAAGGCGGCCACGAGCTGGCCCTCGCCAACGTGCGCCCGGTCGTCGAGGCCGCCGCCGCGATCGGCACCACGGTCACCCTGGACGCCGAGGACCACACCACCCTCGACTCGATGTTCGCCATCCACGAGGAGCTCCGGAAGGACTTCCCGGAGACCGGCTGCGTCATCCAGGCGTACCTCTTCCGCACCGAGGAGGACGCCCGCCGCCTCGCCGCCGCCGGCAGCCGCGTGCGCATCGTGAAGGGCGCCTACAAGGAGCCCGCGTCCGTCGCGTACCAGGACAAGGCCGAGATCGACAAGGCGTACGTCCGCATCCTGAAGACCCTGATGGAGGGCGAGGGCTACCCGATGATCGGGTCCCACGACCCCCGCCTGATCGCCATCGCCCAGGAGCTGGGCCGCAAGGCCGGGCGCAAGCTGGACGAGTACGAGTTCCAGATGCTGTACGGCATCCGCAGCGACGAGCACGTCCGGCTCGCGGCCGAGGGCCACCGCATGCGGGTCTACACCGCGTACGGCACCGACTGGTACGGGTACTTCATGCGCCGCCTCGCCGAGAAGCCGGCCAACCTGCTGTTCTTCGGCCGCTCCATCCTCACCAAGGGCTGATCACCCCTCCACCCCTCCCCACGACTGACTGAAGGAGCAAAGGACACCATGGACGCTGTGACCCAGGTCCCCGCGCCGGTCAACGAGCCGGTCCACTCCTACGCCCCGGGCACCCCGGAGCGCGCCCGCCTGGAGGCCAAGCTCAAGGAGCTCAGCCAGAACCCCATCGACCTGCCGATGACCATCGGCGGCGAGAAGCGGATGGGTGGCGGCGAGCGCGTCGACGTCGTGCAGCCCCACAACCACAAGGCCGTCATCGGCACCTTCGCCGGCGCCACCGAGCAGGACGCCCAGGACGCGATCGACGCCGCCCTGGCCGCCGCCCCGGCCTGGCGCGCGATGTCCTTCGACGACCGCGCCGCCATCATCCTGCGCGCCGCCGAGCTGCTCTCCGGCCCGTGGCGCGAGACGCTGGCCGCCTCCACGATGCTCGGCCAGGGCAAGACCGCCCAGCAGGCCGAGATCGACTGCCCCTGCGAGCTCGTCGACTTCTGGCGCTTCAACGTGCACTACGCGCGCCAGATCCTCGCCGAGCAGCCGCCGGCCAACTCCCCGGGCGTGTGGAACCGCATGGACCACCGCCCGCTGGAGGGCTTCGTCTACGCGATCACGCCGTTCAACTTCTCGGCCATCGCCGCCAACCTGCCGACCGCGCCCGCCCTCATGGGCAACGTCGTCGTGTGGAAGCCGTCCCCGACGCAGACGCACGCCGCCGTGCTGCTGATGCAGCTCCTGGAGGAGGCGGGCCTGCCCAAGGGCGTCATCAACCTGGTGACGGGCGACGGCATCGCCGTCTCCGAGGTGGCCCTGAACCACCGCGACCTGGCCGGCATCCACTTCACCGGCTCCACCCCGACCTTCCAGCACCTGTGGAAGACGGTCGGCAACAACATCGCCAACTACCGCACCTACCCGCGGCTCGTCGGCGAGACCGGTGGCAAGGACTTCGTCGTCGCCCACCCGTCGGCCGACCACGCCGTCCTGAAGACCGCGCTGACCCGCGGCGCCTTCGAGTACCAGGGCCAGAAGTGCTCGGCGACCTCGCGCGCCTACATCCCGGCCTCCATCTGGAACTCGGGCTTCAAGGAGGCGTTCGCGGCCGAGGTCGACTCCATCACCATGGGCGACGTCACCGACCTGTCGCACTTCATGGGCGCCGTCATCGACGACCGCTCCTTCGCGAAGAACAAGGCCGCCATCGACCGCGCCGCCGCCGACCCGGCGTGCACGATCGTCGCGGGCGGCACCTACGACGACTCGGTGGGCTACTTCGTCCGCCCGACCGTCATCGAGTGCACCGACCCCGAGAACGAGGTCTTCACGACCGAGTACTTCGGCCCGATCCTCGCCGTCCACGTCTACGAGGACGACCGGTACGACGCGATGCTGGACCAGATGGAGTCGGTCTCCGACTACGCCCTGACCGGTTCCGTCATCGCGAACGACCGCGCGGCGGCCGCGTACACGATGGAGAAGCTGCGGTACGCCGCGGGCAACTTCTACATCAACGACAAGTCGACCGGTGCCGTCGTCGGCCAGCAGCCCTTCGGCGGCGGCCGCGCCTCCGGTACGAACGACAAGGCGGGCGCCCCGCAGAACCTCCAGCGCTGGACCCTCACCCGGGCCATCAAGGAGACGCTGGTCCCGCCGACCGACTACACCTACCCCCACCAGGGCTGACACCCGCGGGGCGCCGCACTCCCGGCGCCCCGCCACGAACTCCGCCTCCCGACCGGGTCCCCTGCCGGCCGGGAGGCGGTTTCCATTCAGTACAGGAACCGCTTGACCACCGCGTCGCCCGCGTGCGCCGCGCGCCCGTAGAAGTCCACGAGCTGCCGGAAGTGGGCGGCGAGGACGGCGCGGACCTCGGGTTCCGGCAGGCCCCAGTGCGTGGCGATGCCGCCGGCGGCCGTGGCCCACAGCCCGTCGAACGGATGGCCGCGGAGGAACTCCGCCGCCTCGTGCACCTGCGCGGCCGTCAGCGTGACCGAGGGTGCCTCGGTTCCGGCCGGATCCTCGTGAACGGCCCCGCCGAAGACCGGGAGCTCGCCGTCGCCGTGGCCCGGCGGTGCGAGCAGGCACAGCTCGTGGACCGTGAAGAAGTCCTTGGAGATGTACAGATCCGTCGCGAGGTGGTCGAACCCGTCGTCCGGGCCGGCGAAGACGGCCGCCACCCCCGCGAAGTCCCGCGGCAGCCCAGAGACCGGGACGGCCCGCGCCTGCATGCTGAAGCTCATCGCTGTCCTCTCCCGCCGGGCTCTCGTCCCGGCCGCTGCCCCAGCACAGTAGGGGCGCCCACTGACAACCGTCCCGTACGCACCGGCGCCACGCTCAGCCCCAGCCGCGCACGATCAGCCCGAGCCCCACCGCGAACCCGCCGCCCAGCAGCGCCAGGTAGCGGCCGTACAGCCGGCGGTGGCGGCGCAGCAGCAGCCCGAGGCCCGCGAAGGCGAGGCCCACCGTCAGGGTGCGTGATCCCCGGGCCGCCGCCGACGCGGCCAGCCAGTCCGCCGCCGGGACACCGGCGCGGCCCGCCTCGGCGCCGTACACCTTGAACGGGATGCCGTTCCACGGCTGGTGGCGTACGGCCGAGGCGCCCTCGAGCGCCAGTCCCTGCCGCACCTCCGCCCGCATCCGGTCCGTCGTCAGCGGGGCGGGCAGGTGAACGCCCGCCGACGCCAGGTGCAGCGCCAGCAGCCCGCCCGCCAGGCTGCCGGCCAGCGCGCCCAGCGACATCCTCAGCGCCGCGCGCGGCACCGCCACGCACACCACCCCGAGCAGCAGCTCCGGCATCAGCGGCCAGCTCAGCGCCTCCGCGAACGCCCAGCAGAACGCCAGCGGCAGGCCCGCGCGGGACGTGACGACCGAGGCCACCCGCCCGCGCACCGCGGAGTCCCGCAGCGGCTCGGCGGTCGTACGGTCGTGCAGCGCGCGCACCGCGTCGCGGGCCGCCTCGGGGGAGACCCCGGAGGGCAGCGGCTCACCGATCGTCACCCGGACCAGTGAGGAGCGCAGCCGCCCGTGCTTGGGCAGCAGCCGGCCCGTGCCCGCGATGCCCACCGGCACGACCGGGACGCCCGCCTCCTCGGCCAGGACCAGCGCGCCCCGGTGGAAGGAGCCGAGGGTGCCGTCCTCGGCGCGGGTGCCCTCCGGGAAGAGCACGACCGCCCGGCCCTCCCGCAGCTCGCCCGTCATCGAGAGCAGGTCCGCCATCCCGCCGCCCGCCCGCCGGACCGGGAAGCCGGCCGCCAGCCTCCGGCAGATCCGGCGCCGCCAGGGAGACGCGAACCAGTAGTCGGCCGCCGCGCCGATCGCCGGGGAGTGCCCGGCGTCGAGCGCGGCCAGCAGCGCCGCCGTGTCCGCGTGCGAGGTGTGGTTGGCGACCACCACACAGCCGCCGCGCGGCAGCCGGCCGCGCCGCTCGACCCCGCCGGTGAGGCTGAGCACGCCCCACCACAGGCCGCGCCGCAGCGCGGAGGCGACCCGGGAGCGGACGGGGAGGACCTGGTGACCGGGGGTCCGTACGGGCGTCGTCATCACGTCATCACCATCGCCAGGAGAAGGGCCACGAGAAGGGAGTCGATCCGGTCGAGCAGGCCGCCGAAGCCGGGCAGCCAGCTGCCCGCGTCCTTCACCCCGGACTCGCGCTTGACCATCGACTCGACGAGGTCGCCGAGGACGCAGCCGCCGACGACCGCCGCCCACAGCGGGAGGCTGAACGCGCCGAGCACGAGCAGCAGCGCGGCGGTGGCGAGGGCCGCGCCCAGCACACCGGCCCACGTCTTGTTCGGGGAGAGCGGCGACAGCGGCCGGGAGAGCGGTCCGCGCCGCCCCAGGGCCGTACCCCCGCACCAGGCGCCGACATCGCCGAGGGCCACCGCCAGGCCCACCGCGACCGCCGTGTCGCCGAGCGTCACCAGGCCGGTCAGCGCGACCGGGATCCACAGCAGCCCGAAGGCGGTGCGGGCGGTGCGGGTGAAACCCGAGCGGTCGTCCCCGCCCAGGACGGAGGGGAGCGCCGCCGCGACGAGGAGCAGGGCCGCCGCGCGCAGGTCCAGCACGCGCGGGGCGAGCCACGCCAGCGCCGGGAGGGCCGCCGAGGCCGCCGCGAGCACGGCCAGGTCGGCGCGGCGCAGCCCCGCCATCCGGGCGTACTCGCCCACCGCGACCACGCCGAGCCCCGCGGCCAGCGCGTACGTGCCGCCGCCGCCCAGGAAGTACGCCCCGAGGAAGACCGGCGCGACCAGCGCCCAGGTCCGCCAGCGCCTGCGCAGTTCGGCCCGCATCCGGACCTTCGCCGGCAGGACCGCGACGGCGACCCCGCCCGCGCCCAGCACGCCCGCGACCAGCGGCACCGCGCGGGCCGCCGCCTCCTCGGCGATCAGTACGGCGCTCATGCCGACTCCCGCCAGAGGCCGGCCAGCCGGAGCGCGGCGGTGAGCAGGGAGCCGACGGCGATCACGGCCAGGACCGGGACGGCCCAGCCGCTCGCGGCGGCCACCACGACCAGCAGGCAGCGCTCGGTCTTGCCGACCGGGCCCCCGTTGCGGCGGGGCGCCCCGGCGGCGGCCCCGGCCAGCGACACCCAGGAGGGCAGTGTGGCCGCGAGGCCGGCGAGCGCCACCAGCCACAGCGGGGCGAGCGTCAGGAACCCGGCCAGCACGACCAGGTCCGCGACCCGGTCGCCCAGCTCGTTGAGGATCGCGCCGCGCCGGGTCGTGCGGCCCGTGTCACGGGCCAGCGCCCCGTCCAGGTTGGCGAAGGCGAGCCGCGCCGCGAGCAGGACCGCGACCGGCAGTGCGGCGGGTCCGGCGGGCAGCAGGGCCAGGGCGGCGGCGGCACCGGCCGCGGCGGCCACCCCGGCGACGGTGAGGGTGTCGGGCGACACCTCGCGGCGGACCAGCGAGGCGCGGACGCCGGAGAGCCGGTCCGCGTACCAGGGTTTGAGAGCGTAGAGGCCGTTCATGGCTTCAACTCTCGTGCGGCGCACGCCTTTTCGGCATGGCTCGGGTACTCAGGTGCGCCTGAGTACGCGCACGGGCCGGGCTCCGCCCGGGAGGCGCGGCACGCCGCCGTCTCAGATAGTAGGAAGCCCGAGTAATTGTGGAGACAGACCGGCCCGGCTGTTCTAGTTTTGTGGAAGCCGAACGTCTCGCTCGATCAAGCGACTGGCGGTCGAGAGCGCGCGCCCTTGCGCAGGCAACCCCTGCGGCGCCCGTTCCCCGCCCCTTCCGGCGCCTCGAAATCACTGATCTCGACATCACCCCCCGCTGTTCGATCTCGAAATCCTCGCGATCTCAAGGAGTCGATCCACCATGGCCGAGACCACCACCCGCCGCCGTGTCCGTCACGCCCACCGCCCGGCCGAGTCGGAGCGGCAGGCTGCCGCCGCCGCCCTGCAGCGCGCCCTCGACCGCAGGGACAACGGCGGCTCCACCGGCCACTGAGCCGCCCGCCCGTCCCCTCGTACGCCCGTCCGGACGTCCGCATGGTGGACGTGACGTGTCATGGGGTGGGACGGGCAGTAGGGTGCCACCATGTCTCGCAGCATCAATCTCGCAGTGATCCCCGGTGACGGTATCGGCCAGGAGGTCGTGGCCCAGGGCCTCAAGGTCCTCAACGCCGTCCTCCCTCAGGACGTGAAGCTGGAGACCAAGGAGTACGACCTTGGTGCCCGGCGCTGGCACCGCACCGGTGAAACCCTCCCCGACGCGGAGCTCGAAGCCCTCAAGGGGCACGACGCCATCCTGCTCGGCGCGATCGGCGACCCGTCCGTGCCCTCCGGCGTCCTGGAGCGGGGGCTGCTGCTGAAGCTGCGCTTCGCCTTCGACCACTTCATCAACCTGCGGCCGTCGAAGCTCTTCCCGAACACGGACACCCCGCTGGCCGGCCGTCCGGACATCGACTTCGTCGTCGTCCGCGAGGGCACCGAGGGCCCGTACACCGGCAACGGCGGCTCGCTGCGCACCGGCACGGAGCACGAGGTCGCCACCGAGGTCAGCCTCAACACCGCCTTCGGTGTCGAGCGCGTCGTCCGCGACGCCTTCGAGCGCGCCGCCGCCCGCCCGCGCAAGAAGCTGACGCTGGTCCACAAGAACAACGTCCTCGTGTACGCGGGCCACCTGTGGAAGAACACCTTCGACAAGGTCGCGGCCGAGTACCCCCAGGTCACCACCGACTACCTGCACGTCGACGCCGCGACGATCTTCTTCGTCACCCAGCCGGAGCGCTTCGACGTCATCGTCACCGACAACCTCTTCGGCGACATCCTCACCGACCTCGCCGCGGCCGTCTCCGGCGGCATCGGCCTGGCCGCCTCCGGCAACATCAACCCGACGGGCGCCTTCCCGTCGATGTTCGAGCCGGTCCACGGCTCCGCCCCCGACATCGCCGGGCAGGGCAAGGCCGACCCGACCGCCACGATCCTCTCCGTCGCCCTCCTGCTGCGCCACCTCGGCTACGACGCCGAGGCCGTGCGCATCGAGGACGCCGTCTCCGCCGACCTCGCGGAGCGCGACGGCGCCCGCAGCACCGACGAGATCGGCGACGCCCTCGCGGTACGCGTAGCGGGCTGACCCGACGACTCCCACAGAAGCCGCCGGGTCGCAGACGCACCCGGCGGCTTCTCCTGTGCGGCCCCGGGTGTCACCATCGAACCCTGGACCGCATTCACGCCATTTCGTGCCCGGCGTCCTTCGAGAGATAATCGAACGGGACCGTGGCCCGCAGCGAAGCTCGGACGTCCTGGCATCTGAAGGCGTGCACGCGGTCCTACACACACATAACGGTGAAGGACACGCACATGACGACGCCCACGATCGAGCTCAAGCCCTCCTCGAACCCGCTGTCCGACGCGGAGCGCGAGGCGATCCTGGCCAAGCCCGGCTTCGGCCGCTACTTCACCGACCACATGGTGACGATCAAGTGGACCGAAGGCCGCGGCTGGCACGACGCCCAGCTCGTCCCGTACGCGCCGCTGTCGATCGACCCCGCCAACATGACGCTGCACTACGGCCAGGAGATCTTCGAGGGCCTCAAGGCCTACCGTCAGCCCGACGGCTCGGTCGCCACCTTCCGCCCCGAGGCCAACGGCGAGCGTTTCCGGGCGTCCGCCCGCCGCCTCGCCATGCCGGAGCTGCCCGTCGAGACGTTCGTCGCGGCCTGTGACGCGCTCGTCCAGCAGGACGCCGCCTGGGTCCCGGCACACGGCGGCGAGGAGTCCCTCTACCTGCGCCCCTTCATGATCGCCACCGAGGTCGGCCTCGGCGTGCGGCCGGCCAACGAGTACCTCTTCCTCGTCATCGCCTCGCCCGCCGGCGCGTACTTCCCCGGCGGTGTGAAGCCCGTCTCCATCTGGCTGTCCGAGGACCGGGTCCGCGCCGTCCCCGGCGGCATGGGCGACGCCAAGACCGGCGGCAACTACGCCGCGTCCCTCCTCGCCCAGGCCGAGGCCGCCGCCAAGGGCTGCGACCAGGTCGCCTACCTCGACGCCGTCGAGCACAAGTGGGTGGAGGAGCTGGGCGGGATGAACCTCTACTTCGTCTACGGCGACAGGATCGTCACCCCGGCCCTCACCGGCTCCCTGCTCGCGGGCATCACCCGTGACTCGCTCCTCAAGCTGGCCGGTGACCTCGGTTACACCTCCGAGGAGGCCCGCGTCTCCATCGACCAGTGGCGCGACGACACCGCAGCCGGCACCCTCACCGAGGTCTTCGCCTGCGGCACCGCCGCCGTCATCACCCCCGTCGGCACCGTGAAGAGCGCGGGCGGCGAGTGGACCCAGGGCGACGGCACGCCCGGCCCGGTCACCCTCAAGCTGCGCGAGCGCCTGCTCGACATCCAGCGCGGCACCGTCGAGGACACCCACGGCTGGATGCACTCCCTCGCGTAAGCAGTGCCCGCACGCCGTACGGATCGCGCCCGGTGTCCCGCCGGGCGCGATCCGTACGCCCGCATCCTGAGACGGGGCGGGGTGCGGCGGCGGTCCTGTGCCAGACTGCTGCCGTGTCCTCGTTCGTCATGATTATTGGCAGCAGGCGCGCCGGTCCGCAGTGACCGTCCGTACCACCATGTACGGCACGGCCGCCGTGCCCCAGACCCGCGCGCAGACCTCTCGCACCCGCGAGGGGTTTTTTCGTTTTCCGGCCCACACCTCGGCCGGTGCACGAGGCGCACGGGATGATGGGGGCAAGTGGAGCCAGACCGTCCGGATCCACTCATCCGACAGGAGCCATACCAGCAATGACCACCAAGGCCAAGCCCACCGACGACGGCTTCCATGTCTTCGACACCACGCTGCGCGACGGTTCGCAGCGTGAAGGCATCAACCTGACGGTCGCCGACAAACTGACCATCGCCCGGCACCTGGACGAGTTCGGCGTCGGCTTCATCGAGGGCGGCTGGCCGGGCGCCAACCCCCGCGACACCGAGTTCTTCGCCCGCGCCCGTCAGGAGATCCAGTTCGAGAACGCCGAGCTGGTCGCCTTCGGCGCGACCCGCAGGGCGGGCGGCACGGCCGCCGAGGACCCCCAGGTCAAGGCGCTGCTGGAGTCCGGTGCCCCGGTGATCACGCTGGTCGCCAAGGCCCACGACCGCCATGTGGAGCTCGCGCTGCGCACCACGCTGGAGGAGAACCTGGAGATGGTCCGCGACACCGTCTCCCACCTCCGCGAGCACGGCCGCCGGGTGTTCGTCGACTGCGAGCACTTCTTCGACGGATACCGCGCCAACCCCGAGTACGCCAAGGCCGTCGTCAAGGCCGCCGCCGAGGCCGGCGCCGACGTGGTCGTCCTCTGCGACACCAACGGCGGGATGCTCCCGGCCCAGATCCAGGCCGTCGTCTCCACCGTCCTCGCCGACACCGGCGCCCGCCTCGGCATCCACGCCCAGGACGACACGGGCTGCGCCGTCGCCAACACCCTGGCCGCCGTCGACGCGGGCGCCACGCACGTCCAGTGCACCGCCAACGGCTACGGCGAGCGCGTCGGCAACGCCAACCTCTTCCCGGTCGTCGCCGCGCTGGAGCTCAAGTACGGCAAGCGCGTGCTGCCCGAGGGCGCGCTGGCCGACATGACCCGCGTCTCGCACGCCATCGCCGAGGTCGTCAACCTCACCCCCTCCACGCACCAGCCCTACGTCGGCGTCTCCGCCTTCGCGCACAAGGCCGGGCTGCACGCCTCCGCGATCAAGGTGGACCCCGACCTCTACCAGCACATCGACCCCGCCCTGGTCGGCAACACCATGCGGATGCTGGTCTCCGACATGGCCGGACGCGCCTCCATCGAGCTGAAGAGCGACGAGCTGGGCATCGACCTCGGGGGCGACCGCGAGCTGGTCGCCCGGGTCGTCGCGCGGGTCAAGGAGCGCGAGCTCAAGGGCTACACCTACGAGGCGGCCGACGCCTCCTTCGAACTCCTGCTGCGCGCCGAGGCCGAGGGCCGGGTGCGGCGCTACTTCCGTACCGAGTCCTGGCGCGCGATCGTCGAGGACCGCCCCGACGGCACCCACGCCAACGAGGCGACCGTGAAGCTGTGGGCCAAGGGCGAGCGGATCGTCGCCACCGCCGAGGGCAACGGCCCGGTCAACGCCCTGGACCGGGCGCTGCGCGTCGCCCTGGAGCGGATCTACCCGCAGCTCGCCAAGCTGGAGCTGACGGACTACAAGGTCCGCATCCTGGAGGGCCGCACCGGCACCGACTCCACCACCCGCGTCCTGATCACCACCGGCGACGGCACCGCCGAGTGGTCGACCGTCGGGGTCGGGGAGAACATCATCGCCGCGTCCTGGCAGGCGCTGGAGGACGCGTACACCTTCGGCCTGCTGCGCGCAGGTCTCGAACCGACCGACTGACGCCCGCACGACACGCCGCCCCCGTCCGCCCGCCGACAACTGGCAGGGCGGGCGGGGGCGTTCGCGTGCGGGGCCCCGTACGGGGAGAGAGTGAACGGGATTTGGGTTGCCTCGTCAAGGGTTTGCACGTTCAGGAGTTGAACGAAAGGACCGTGTTCTTCTCGTTATCAGATGGGTACGGACCAATCTCGACGTGAAGTATTGACGACTGTGTTCCAGCGGGGTTAACTCCAGCCACCAACGCCGGTACCGGTTCCGGAACCGGTTGCGGTACCGGTTCCATCGCCGGCCGCTGTGGCCGCTCCCTCTGTCCCGTTGTGCCCCGGAGGCCCCGATGCGTGTCACCATCGCTGATGTCGCCCGCGAGGCCGGCGTCAGCAAGACGACCGTCTCCCGGGTCATCAACACCAAGGGCGAGGTGGACGGTTCGACGGCCGCCCGGGTCCGCGAAGTGATCGCCCAGCTCGGTTACGTGCCCAGTTCGGGCGCCGTCGGGCTGGCCCGCGGCAGCAGCCGTACGGTCGGCATGCTGGTGCCCTCGCTCACCTGGCCCTGGATGGGCGAGGTGCTCCAGGGCGTCGTCGACACCGTCGAGGCGGCCGACTACGGGCTGCTGCTGTTCACCTGCAACCGCGGGGCCGAGTCCGTACGGCGCTTCACCAGCCAGGTGTCGGCGCGGGCCTTCGACGGACTGGTCGTGGTGGAACCCGAGAACACCATGGACCACCTCACGGAACTGCACCGCGGCGGCCTGCCGATCGTGCTGATCGACGATCGCGGCCACCACCCCGAATTCCCCTCCGTCGTGACCACCAACCACGAAGGAGGCGCGTCGGCCGCCCGCCATCTGCGGGACGCCGGCCGCACCAGGCCTGTCGTGATCACCGGCCCCGAGGACTTCGGCTGCGTACGCGACAGGCTGGCCGGGTTCGTCTCGGTCCTGCCCACCGACCTCGTCGTCCGGGGGGACTTCACCGAAGGCTGCGGCCGACTGGCCGTGGAGGAACTCCTCGCCGCGGGAACGGAGTTCGACTCGGTCTTCGCGCACAACGACATCACCGCGGCAGGCGTGCTGCGGGCGTTGCGCGCCGCGGGGAAGACCGTGCCCGGTGACATCGCGGTCGTCGGCTTCGACGACATCCCGATGGCCGAGCACACCGAACCGCCCCTGACCACCGTGCGCCAGCCCACCCGGCAGATGGGTGAGACGGCCGCGCGGATGCTGCTCTCCCACCTGGGCGGCACTCCGGTACCCGACGCACCGGTCGTGCTGCCCACCGAACTGGTCGTGCGCCACTCGGCGCCCTAGCGGACCGGCTCCCCAGGCCCCCGCACCCGCAACGCCCGCACCCGCAACGCCCGTACCAGCAACGCCCGTACAAGGCGCGCCGAGCGCTGCCCGTTTCCGGATCCCACAGACCCGCCAGTCCCTCCTGGAGTCGTTATGTCCGCACGCCGTCACCACACGCTCAGAGCCGTCGCGGTCGCCACCGCGGTGGTCGCGCTCGCCGCCGGATGTTCGTCCGCCAACTCCAACCGGAACAACAAGTCCGGCGGCGGCGCCACCGGCGTCCTGAACATCGGCAAGCCGGACGGACCGCAGACCAACAACAGCAACCCGTTCCTCAACACCTCGGCCGGCGCCACCCTCGGCTACCGCTGGATGATCTACGAGCCGCTGGCGATGACGAGCCAGATCCGGCCCGCCGCCAAGGCCGACCCGTGGCTGGCGACCGACTGGAAGTGGGAGCTCAACTTCACGAAGGTCACGTTCACCCTCGACGACCGCGCCAAGTGGGCCGACGGCAAGCCGCTCACCGCCGAGGACGTGGCGTTCACCTTCAACACGCTGAAGAAGCACCCCGCGCTCAACCAGGACGGCATCCCGTGGGGCGGCGTCGAGGTCAAGGACAAGAAGGTCGTCCTGACCTTCGACACCTCGCAGTACGTCAACCAGAACAAGATCATCCAGCAGTTCATCGTGCCCAAGCACATCTGGGAGAAGGTCGACAACCCGGAGACCTGGCCGAACCGGACCCCCGTGGGCTCGGGCCCGTACAAGCTGAAGACCTTCACGCCGCAGACCACCACCCTGACCGCGACGCCCACCTACTGGAAGGGCTCGACCAAGGTCAAGGAGCTGCGCTACAGCACGTACAACGACAACAACGCGGCCACCACCGCGCTCGCCGGCGGCAAGCTGGAGTGGTCCTTCGTCTTCATGCCGGACTACAAGAAGCTGTTCATCGCCAAGGACCCGGAGAACCACAAGCTGTGGTTCCCCTCCGGCCTCGGCATCCACGGCCTCTGGTTCAACACCACCCGCAAGCCGTTCGACAACCCGGCGCTGCGCAAGGCCATGGCGATGGTCATCGACCGCAAGGCCATCTACACCCAGGCCGAGGCCACGCTCTACCCGGAGATCACCAACCCCACCGGCATCCCGCTGCCCGCCGGTGAGTCCTTCCTCGCCCCCGAGTACCAGAAAGCCACCACGACCCCGGACGTCGAGGGCGCCAAGAAGGTCCTGGAGAAGGCCGGCTTCACGCTCAGCGGGGGCGTCCTCAAGGACCCGGACGGCAAGCCGGTGTCACTCACCCTCACCGACCCGGCCGGCTGGAACGACTACATCACCGGTCTGTCGATCATCAAGGACAACATCAAGAAGATCGGCATCGACGCCAAGGTCAAGACGCAGACCGCCGACGCCTGGACCGCCAACGTGGCCAACGGCAACTTCGACGCCACCCTGCACTGGACCAACAGCGGCGCCACCCCGTACGACATGTACCAGAACATCATGGACGGGGCGCTGCTCCAGCCCATCGGCAAGCCCTCCCAGCAGGGCAACTTCGGCCGCTTCAAGAGCACCGAGGCGACCGAGGCGCTGAAGGACTTCGCCCAGGCCACCACGGACGTCGCCCGCAACACGGCGATGAACACCCTCCAGAAGATCATGGTCGAGCAGGCGCCGATGGTCCCGACCGCGGCCGCGCCCGTCGGGGCCGAGTACTCCACGAAGAACTGGGTGGGCTGGCCCACCGAGGACGACCCGTACGCCGACCCGCAGCACACCCAGCGCTCCTCGCTGGAGATCGTGCTGAAGCTCAAGCCCGCCAAGTAGGACCAGGTACCGGTCATGTCTGAGCAGCCAGAGAACAACCACATCGTGCTCGAAGCACGCGGGGTCACCAAGCACTTCGCCGTGCGGCGCACCGCCCGCGACCTCCTCGCCCGCACGCGCCGTACCGTCCACGCCGTCGACGACGTCTCGCTGGAACTGCGGCGCGGCACCGTCACGGCACTGGTGGGGGAGTCGGGCTCCGGGAAGTCCACCGTCGCCAGACTGCTCGCGCAGCTGTATCCGCTCACCTCGGGCGAGATCCACCTGGGCGGACAGCCGGTGAAGGCCGGACGTGGCCGGTCCTTCCGCAGTTACGTACGCCGGGTCCAGCTCATCTTCCAGGACCCGTTCGCCTCGCTGAACCCCGTGCACACCGTGCGCTACCACCTGACCCGGTCGCTGAGGATCCACGGCCGGGCGGGCAGCGGCGCGGCGGAACTGGAACACAACCTGACCGCTCTGCTGAACCGCGTCCAGCTGACTCCTCCTCATCAGTACCTGGACAAGTTCCCGCACGAGCTGTCGGGCGGCCAGCGCCAGCGCGTGGCCATCGCCCGCGCGCTCGGCGCCGACCCCCAGGTCCTCCTGGCCGACGAGCCGGTCTCGATGCTGGACGTCTCCATCCGGCTAGGGGTGCTCAACCTGCTCAAGGACCTCAAGGACCGGCTCCGCCTCGCGATCCTCTACATCACCCACGACATCGCCTCCGCCCGCTACTTCGCGGACACCACGCTGGTGATGTACGCGGGCCGGATCGTCGAGGGCGGTGACAGCGAGACCGTCACCCAGCGCCCCGCACACCCCTACACCCAGCTGCTCATCGCCTCGGCGCCCCACCCGGACCGCACGGGCGCCGAGGACGAGCCGGAGGAGAACGGCAGCGGCGAACCCCCGTCGCTCATCGACCCGCCGGCCGGCTGCCGCTTCCACCCCCGCTGCCCCAAGGCGATGGAGCGCTGCCGCACCGAGCTGCCGCCGCGCTTCGACCTGGCCGACGGCCAGTGGGCCGCCTGCTGGCTGTACGAGGGCACCGGCACCGCCCGCACCGACGACCACGAGAAGGAGGCTGCGAAGTGAAGTTCCTGCTCCAACGGCTCGCCTTCTACCTGGTCACGGCCTGGGCCGCCATCACGATCAACTTCATCCTCCCGCGCCTGATGCCGGGCGACCCCGTCCAGGCGCTCATCGCCCGCTTCCAGGGCCAGCTGGACACCAGTGCCATCGACTCGCTGAAGGCCCTGTTCGGCCTCGACAAGAAGCAGTCGCTCTGGCAGCAGTACACGGACTACTGGTCGCACCTGTTCCACGGCGACCTCGGGATGTCGTTCACCTTCTTCCCGACCCCGGTCAGCGAGGTCATCGGCGAGGCACTGCCCTGGACCCTTGCGCTCGTCGGCATCACCACGCTGATCAGCTTCGTCCTCGGCACCGGCATCGGGGTCCTCACCGGCTGGCGGCGCGGCTCCTGGATGGACAGCCTGCTGCCCGTCACCACGTTCATCTCCGCCATCCCGTACTTCTGGCTCGGCCTCATCGCGATCTCGCTGTTCGCCGTCAAGTGGCCGCTCTTCCCCTTCGAGGGCGGGTACGACAACTCCCTGGTCCCGGCCTTCGACTGGCCGTTCATCTCCAGCGCGCTCTACCACGGGGTGCTGCCGGGTGTGACGATCGTCCTCAGTGCCGTGGCCGGCTGGATCCTCGGCATGCGGAACATGATGGTGACGGTGTCCAGCGAGGACTACGTCATGGTCGCCCAGGCCAAGGGCCTCTCCGAGCGCCGGGTGATGTTCGGCTACGCGGCACGCAACGCGATCCTGCCCAACATCTCCGGCTTCGCCCTCTCGCTCGGCCTCATCGTCGGCGGCACGCTCCTGGTCGAGATGGTCTTCAACTACCCGGGCATCGGCTTCCAGCTCCTCCAGGGGGTGGGCGCCAAGGACTATCCCCTCATGCAGGGCATCTTCCTCATCATCACGCTCTCCGTGCTCATGGCGAACCTCCTCGCCGACGTCCTCTACATGGTCCTCGACCCCCGTACCCGAAGGGAGGCGTAGGGCTATGGCCGTCACCGCCACCGAGGTCGCCGTACTCGACGCGGCCGAAACCCCGGCAGCGAGCAAGCGCAGGTTCCGTTTCCTGCGCGGCCGGAAGACCGTCATCGGACTGGGCATCCTGCTCTTCTTCGTGCTGATCGCGGTCATCGGCCCGTGGATCGCCCCGTACGACCCCGACAAGATGAGCCAGGACCTGCTGCAGGCGCCCTCCGCTTCGCACTGGTTCGGCACCACGCAGACCGGTCAGGACGTGCTCTCGCAGATCCTCGTCGGAACCCGGGGCGTGCTCGTCGTCGGCTTCGTCGCGGGCATCCTCGCCACCGTCCTGTCCGTGCTGATCGGGGTCAGCGCCGGCTTCCTCGGCGGCCTGGTCGACGAGGTGCTGTCGCTGCTGTCCAACGTCTTCCTGGTCATCCCCGGCCTGCTGCTGATCATCATCATCGCCAGCTTCGTCACCGACGCCGGCGACCTGCTCATCGCCTTCGTCATCGCCCTCACCTCCTGGGCCTGGGGCGCCCGCGTGCTGCGCGCCCAGACGCTGTCGCTGCGCCGCCGCGACTACGTGGAGGCGGCCCGCGCCACCGGCGAGCCGACCTGGCGGATCATCCTCTTCGAGATCATGCCCAACCTCACCGCCGTCATCGCCTCCGGCTTCGTCGGCACGGTCATCTTCGCGATCCTCTCCGAGATCACCCTCGCCTTCATCGGCGTCGCCGACATCTCCAACTGGAACTGGGGGACCGTCCTGTTCTGGGCGCAGTCCAACCAGGCACTCGCCCAGGGCGCCTGGTGGTGGTTCGTCCCCGCCGGGCTCTGCATCGCCCTGCTCGGCATGTCCCTCGCGCTCATCAACTTCGGCATCGACGAATTCGTCAACCCGCGGCTGCGCACCGAGACCGGCGGCTCCCGCAAGGTCAGGATGCGCGTCGGCTTCACCCCGGTGACCCGTACCGGCACCGCACCGCACAAGGAGACCCGCTCATGAGCGAGCCCGTCCTCACCATCAGCGGCCTCAATGTGGACTACGGGACCGGCGCCGGCGCCGTGCACGCCCTGCGCGACATCGACCTCACCCTGCACCGCGGCGAGGTCCTGGGCCTCGCCGGCGAGTCCGGCTCCGGCAAGTCCACCCTCGCCTACGCGGTCACCCGGCTCCTCTCCCCGCCCGGCGTCATCACCGGCGGCGAGGTCCACTACCACGGGCGCGACGGCGAGGCCCTGGACCTGCTGGCCATGTCGGCGGCCGAACTGCGCGCCTTCCGCTGGCAGGAGCTGTCGATCGTCTTCCAGGGCGCGATGAACTCGCTGAACCCCGTGTACACGGTGCACAGACAGCTCACCGACGTCCTCCAGGCCCACCGCCCGGAGATGAAGAAGGCCGACCGCACCGCCCGGGCCCGGGAACTGCTCGGCCTCGTCGGGATCTCCCCGGACCGGCTCGGCGCCTACCCGCACCAGCTCTCCGGGGGCATGCGCCAGCGCGTCATGATCGCGATGGCGCTCGCCCTGGAGCCCGAGATCGTCATCATGGACGAGCCGACCACCGCGCTCGACGTCGTCATGCAGCGCCAGATCCTGCGCCAACTGGTCAGGCTCCGCGAGGAACTGGGCTTCTCGGTCGTCTTCATCACCCACGACATCTCGCTGCTGATCGAGTTCTCCGACCGGATCGCGATCATGTACGGCGGCCGGATCGTCGAGCAGGCCGGCGCCTCCGAGATCTACCACGACCCCCGCCACCCCTACAGCGCCGGGCTGCTGCACTCCTTCCCCGCGCTGCACGGCCCCCGCCGCGAACTCAGCGGCATCCCCGGCTCGCCCCCGCACCTCTCGGCGATGCCGGCCGGCTGCGCCTTCCACCCCCGCTGCGCCAAGAAGACCGAGGGCTGCGACACCCACGTCCCGGTGCTCGCGGCGCCGGACGCGGACGGCTCCCGCTCGGTGGCCTGCTGGCTCCACCACGAGGCCCCGGCGGCCGCCGCCCGTCCGTAGCGTTTCCGAGCGACCCACCCCAGGAGAACCATGAATCTCGTCACCCCCCGGGCATACGCCCGCGAGACCGTCGCCCGGGCCGTGCCCGGTCTGCCCGCCGGCTTCCGCTGGGGCGTCGCCACAGCCGCGTACCAGATCGAGGGCGCGGCGGCCGAGGACGGCAGGACACCGTCCATCTGGGACACGTACTGCAGGGTGCCGGGCATGGTCGTCCGCGGCGAGAACGGTGACGTGGCGTGCGACCACTACCATCGGATGCCCGAGGACGTCGCGCTGATCGCGGACCTCGGCGTCGACACGTACCGCTTCTCGCTGGCCTGGCCGCGCATCCAGCCCGGCGGCCGGGGCCCGGCCAACCCGAAGGGCCTCGACTTCTACAAGCGCCTGCTCGACGAGCTGGAGGCCAAGGGCGTCACCCCCTGGGTCACCCTCTACCACTGGGACCTGCCGCAGGAGCTGGAGGACGCGGGCGGCTGGCCGGTGCGCGACACCGCGTACCGCTTCGCCGAGTACGCCGCGCTCGCCTACGACGCGTTCGGCGACCGGGTCACGCACTGGACCACGCTCAACGAGCCCTGGTGCTCGGCGATGCTCGGCTACGCCTACGGCAACCAGGCCCCCGGCCGGCAGGACTTCGGCGAGGCGATCCACGCCGTCCACCACCTGCTCCTCGGCCACGGCCTCGCCTCCCGGCACCTGCGCGAGCAGGCCGCGGCCCGGGGCAACGCGCTCGAACTCGGCATCACCCTCAACCTGGGCACCGCGACGCCCGAGACCGACAGCCACGAGGACGCCGAGGCCTGCCGCCGCGCCGACGGCCTCGGCGCCCGGCTCTACCTGGACCCCGTCGTCAAGGGCGCCTACCCCGAGGACGTCGTCGCCGACCTCGCCGCCCAGGGCGTCGAACTGCCCGTCCGGGACGGCGACCTGGCCGCCATCTCCACCCCGCTGGACGTCCTCGGCGTCAACTTCTACCGGGGCTCGCTGTTCTCCGGCGTCACGGAGGACGGCGCGGCCACCGACGCCGACGGGCTGCCCGTCACCCGGCAGGTGGAGCGCGACCTGCCGCGTACCGCCATGGACTGGGAGATCACCCCCACCGCCCTCACCGACCTGCTCGTCCGTCTGGAGGAGGACTACGGCCTCCCGACGGTCATCACGGAGAACGGCGCCGCCTTCGACGACACCGTCTCCGAGGACGGCGGGATCCACGACGCCGACCGCACCACCTATCTCGCCGACCACATCGCCGCCGTCGCCGCCGCCCGCTCCCGAGGGGCGGACGTGCGGGGCTACTTCGCCTGGTCGCTGATGGACAACTTCGAGTGGTCCTACGGCTACGACAAGCGGTTCGGCATCGTCCGCGTCGACTACGACACGCAGGTGCGGACGCTCAAGGACAGCGCCAAGTGGTACCGCGACACCATCCGGCTCACCCGCGACGCGTCGTAGCCGCGCTCGCGGGTGTGGCCGCCCGACCCCCACCGATACGAACGGGAACCCCACCATGCCCTCTCGTACGACCCTGGCAGCCACCACCGCCGCTCTGATCGCCCTCGCCGCCCCCACGGCCTTCGCCGCCCCGGCCCCCCGGCCGGCGGTGGCCGAGGCCGCGGCGTGGGACACCGACCGGGCCGCCGCCGCCCACGCCGCCGACCCGGGATCCGTCACCGCGTCCGGGAGCGAGAACGCCGCTTCCGGACCGGGGGCGGTGGCCGACGGCGACGGCACCACCCGCTGGTCCAGCGACTTCGCCGACGACGCCTGGATACGGGTCGACCTCGGCTCCGTCATCCGCGTCAGCCGGGTCACCCTGGACTGGGAGGCCGCCTACGGCAAGAAGTACGTCCTGGAGGTGTCGAAGAACGGCACCGACTGGACCACCTTCTACACCGAGGACGACGGCACCGGCGGCAGCGTCACCGCGCACACCTACCCGCAGGAGGTCACCGGCCGCTACGTCCGGATGCGCGGCGTCCAGCGCGCCACCCCCTGGGGCTACTCCCTCTACTCCTTCAAGGTGTACGGGGGAGAGCCGGCGCCGGCCTCCACCACCCGCACCAACCTCGCCCTCGACCACCCCGCGTACGGCGACTTCTACCAGCACGCCGGCAACTCCCCGGCCTTCGTCACCGACGGCGGCTGGCCCGCCGACCTGAAGGCCGACCGGTCCCGCTGGTCCAGCGACTGGAACGCCAACCGCTGGGTGGGCGTCGACCTCGGGGCCACCTCCGTCATCGACACCGTGGACCTGTACTGGGAGGCGGCCTACGCCGTCGACTACCGCATCCAGGTCTCCGACGACAACCGCACCTGGCGCACCGTCTACCAGCCGTCCGCCGCCGAGGTCGCCGCCCGCCGCGCCGACGTCAAGTCGCCCGGCGACGCCGTGGGGCGGCACGACACCGTCACGCTGCCCACCCCGGCGACCGGCCGCTACGTCCGGATGCTCGGCGTGGAGCGCCGCTCCTTCTACAACCCGGCCCCCTCCACCGCCCAGTTCGGCTACTCGCTCTACGAGTTCCAGGTCTGGGGCACCGGCGGCAGCGCGGACGCCGCCTACCCGCCCCTCCCCAAGAGCCCCGGCGGCGCCTACACCACCACCTTCTTCGACGACTTCACCGGCTCGGGCCTGGACCGCTCCAAGTGGCGGGTCGTGCGTACCGGCACGGAGATGGGTCCGGTCAACGGCGAATCGCAGGCGTACGTCGACTCGCCGGAGAACATCCGCACCGAGAACGGCGCCCTCGTCCTGGAGTCGAAGTACTGCAAGGGCTGCACCTCGACGCCCGCGGGCACCTTCGACTTCACCTCCGGCCGCATCGACACCAACACCAGGTTCGACTTCACCTACGGCAAGGTCAGCGCCCGTATGAAGCTGCCGGTCGGCGACGGCTTCTGGCCCGCCTTCTGGATGCTCGGCAGCGACGTCGACGACCCGGACGTGTCCTGGCCCGGCTCGGGCGAGACGGACATCATGGAGAACATCGGCTACGGCGACTGGACCAGCTCCGCCCTGCACGGCCCCGGCTACTCGGCGGAGGGCAACATCGGCGCCCGGCAGACGTACGCCGACGGCGGGCGCGCCGACCAGTGGCACACCTACGGCGTCGAGTGGACGCCCGAGGGCATGACGTTCACCGTCGACGACCGGGTCGTCCAGGCCACCTCCCGCCAGAAGCTGGAGTCCACCCGAGGCAAGTGGGTCTTCGACCGGAACCAGTACGTGATCCTCAACCTGGCCCTCGGCGGCGCCTACCCGGCCGGCTGGAACAAGGTCACCAGCCCGTACTGGGGCCTCCCGCAGTCCAGCGTGGACCGCGTCGCGCAGGGCGGCGTCAAGGCGGAGATCGACTGGGTGCGGGTGGAGCAGAAGAAGTAGCCGCCCCCGGACCCCGGGACCCCCCGCACCACCCCCCACAGGCACGTCACCTCCCGGTACCACCCGCACTCCGCGCGCGGCACGGCGTCCCCCACCGCCGTGCCGCGCGCGGTCACCGTACGAAGGAGAGCCGTTCACGCCGCCCCGCATCCGCCGCCGGGCGAGACCCGCGACCGCCGTGCCGGCCGGCCTGCTCGCCGGGGTCGTCCCCGGGACGGCCGCCCCGGCCGCCGAGGTCGCCGAGCGCACCGGCCCCGGCCGGACCGAGGCCGGCCGGGAGACCACCGGCCGGGAGACCGCCGGCTGGGAGACCGCCGGCTGGGAGACCGCCGGCCGGGAGACCACCGGCCGGGAGACCACCGGCCGGGAGACCACCGGCCGGGAGGCCACCGGTCGGGAGGCCACCGGCCGGGCCCGCCTGCTGGTCCAGCAGAGGACCGGCTGCAAGCCGACCGAGAAGGTGTCCGAGCCGTTCGCGGACGCCGGTCGCCTGGCTGCTCACCGGTGAGCCGACCGGTGCGGCGGTGAAGCCGCGGACGGCCTGCCGGGCCGCCTGAGCGGCGCGGGGGCGGGTGGTCCGGGGACCGGCCGCCCGCCCCGCACCCCGGTTCGGCGACCCACCCGTTTCGTACGGGTGTGCGGTAGCTTGGGAGTATGCGGAACAGGCCGTTCCTCGCTTCTCCGGCTCCGGCGCTCCTGGCGGCACTGCTGGCGGTGCTCTCCGCACTCGCCCTGTTCCTGGCCCCCGCCGCCCCGGCCGCGACCGGCGCCTCCACCGTCGACGACGTTGCCCAGGCCCTGCGCGAGGGGCCCGTCTACGTCGACCCGGCCGCCTCCGACCAGCTCTCCCGGGGCCAGGCCGCCGCGCTGACCGAAAAGATCGAGGACGCGGACAAGCCGGTCTTCGTGGCCGTGCTGCCGGACACCGCGGCCTTCCCCGAGGACAGCGTGCTGCGCACCCTGCGCACCGAGACCGGCATCACCGGCGTCTACGCCGTCCGCCTCGGCGACGGCTTCAGCGCGGGCGCCGACCCGCAGGTGATGTCCCGGAACGCCGTCCTCAACCTCACCGCCGCCGTGAAGACGCCCGGCGCGGACACCGACGCCGCGACCCAGCTCAACGCCTTCGTCGACCGCGCCGTCGAGCAGGCCCGGGGCAGCGCGCCCGCCTCCTGGGGCGGCGGCGGGAACTCCTCGTCCGGCGGCGGCTCGGCCACCGCCGGCCTGATCGCCCTCGGAGCCGTGGTGGTCCTCGGCGGGGCCACCGCGTACACGGTCGTGCACCGCAACCGCAGGCGCAAGGAGACCGAGGAACGGGCCGCGCTCGACAAGCTGCGGGTGGTCGTGGACGAGGACATCACGGCGTACGGCGAGACCCTGGACCGGCTCGACTTCCACCCGGCGGAGCCCGGCGCCGACGACGCGATGCGCACCGACTACGAACACGCCCTGGACTCCTACGAGAGCGCCAAGTCCCGTATGGCGCGGGCGAAACACCCCTCCGACGTGCGCGGGGTGACCCAGGCCCTGGAGGACGGGCGCTACTCGCTCACCGTGCTCGACGCCCGCCGCTCCGGCCGCGAGCTCCCGGTCCGCCGCCCGCCCTGCTTCTTCGACCCGCGCCACGGCCCCTCGGTCGCCGACGTCCGCTGGTCCCCGTCGGGCGGCAGCGCCCGCGAGGTCCCGGTGTGCGCGGCGGACGAGGTGCGGCTGCGGGAGGGCCAGGACCCGATGAGCCGGACCGTCGACGTGGGCGACGGCCGCCGCCGCCCGTACTGGGAGGCGGGCCCGGCCTACGGCCCCTGGGCGGGCGGCTACTTCGGCGGCGGGCTGCTGCCCGGGCTCCTGGTCGGCACCATGCTCGGTTCGATGCTCGCCACCCCGGCGTACGCGGCGGACTACGGCGGCGGTGAGTTCGGGGGCGGCGACTATTCGGGCGGCGACTTCTCGGGCTCGGACTTCGACTCGTCCGGCTTCGGAGGCGGAGGCGACGGCGGGGGCGGCGGCTTCGGGGACGGCGGCGGTTTCGGCGGCGGAGGCGGGGACTTCGGCGGAGGATTCTGACAACACGGCGAAGGGGGTACGGGACGCGGGCCCCGTACCCCCTTCGGCCATGGTCCGGCCGGCTCAGCGACCGCCGTGGGCGCGCTCGAACGCGGCGAAGGCCGCCTCCTGGCGCCACTCGGTCGCCGCCTTCGGGCTGGCCGCGAGGTAGTCCGCGCAGCGCGCGCCCGGCCGGCCGTCACCGGGGCGGTCGGCCCGGCAGGCCGCCACCATGCGGTAGCCGGAGGGCGCGGTGCCGGCCGCCCACAGGCTGCGGCCGTCGCGGAACGCGTACTCCAGCGAGGCGCGGGCCAGGTCCTTCAGCTCGGTGTACGAGAGGCTGTACGTCTTCGCGGCGTACTGGTACTCGTGGCTGATGTCGATCCGGGAGACGCCAGGGTCGTCGGTGGACAGCACGATCGGCACGCCGTAGCGGCGGTACGCGTTGAACGGGTGGTCCTCGCCCGCGATGCCGAGGATCTGCTTGTTGCTGGAGAACGGCACCTCGACCGCGACGTGCCGTCGCGCCATCGTCCGGGCCAGCGCGCGCCAGTCGTCCTCGTGGACCAGGTCCACGCCGTGCCCGATGCGCTCGGCGCCGGCGACCCGCACCGCCTCGTCGATGTGGAAGGTCAGGTCCTCCGGCTTGACCATGCCCGGGGCCAGCTCACCGGCGTGCAGGGTGAGGTGCGCGCCCGGGTACTGCCCGCGCAGGTACTTCAGCATCCGCATCTGGAGGCTGTAGTTCTCCAGCGAGCTGTCCCAGTCCTCCGGCTGGACGAGGTTGACCGCGACGAACCTCGGGTCGCGCTCGGCCAGCCGCATGCCGACCGCCATCTGCGTGAAGACCCGGACCGGGGAGCTGCCCCGGGAGACCTGGGAGATCCAGCGGACGGGCAGCTCGCAGGCGGGCGCGGGGCGGGGGGTGTCGCAGTGGGCGGCCTCGCGGAACTGGACGTCGGTGTCGTCGGCCTCCTGGACCGCCTCGTCGATCACCTTGTCCAGCTTCCCGCCGGCCAGGAGCTTGCGGTGCAGTGCGGCCAGGTCGGCGTCGTAACCCACCGCGTCGGCCAGCGACTTGGCGCTGTCCGAGGCCGGGCTGACCATCGTCTCCAGGTAGAACTGGTTCTGCTTCACCACGGTGTCGGCGACGTTGGCCAGCATCTTGCCCCGGGCGTACCAGGTCGCCATGCCGAACTTGCCGAACGTGTCGAAGAAGTGGTCGTGCCCGGACTCGTCGGCCGGGAAGTCCTGCATCGACCAGGCCCGGACGATCTGCTGCCGGAACGCCTCGTCGGTCCGCGCGTCGGCGGCCGGCCGGGTGCCCGGGCCGCACGGCGCGGCCACCGCGGTCATCGTCGCGTCGATGCACAGCCCCTGCTCGATCGCGAGCTGCAGCAGGTACTCGGTGGTCACCGCGCCGGACAGGTGGTTGTGCAGGTCACCGCCCTTGGGCAGGTCCTTGAAGAAGGCCCGCAGCCGCGCGGGCCGGTCCCGCAGCGAGTCCAGGTAGGCGGCGGTACGGCGTTCGGCGGGCGTCACCGGGCGGGGCGCGGCGAGTTCGGCGGCGCGTACGGCGCTGTCGCGCGCGGGAGCGGCGGCGGTCGCGGGGAGCGCCGGGACCAGGCTCAGCAGGGCGAGAGCCCCGCCGATCCCGGCCAGGAAGGGGGACTTGGGACGGCGAGCCGTCCGGTTGCTAGAGATCACCGAGGCATGATCGCGCCCGCAAAGGTCATTTGCCCGCGCATCATGCCTTGGGGAGGGAAGATCCACCCGATCGAGTGGGGGAGCGCCTGGCGGACCGGGCCGGGCGGGCGGAAACTTCCGCCGGACGGCCGGTGTTCGCGCAGTTCACCGGGGTGAGGGGCGGTCCAGACCACTAACGGCGGGTGGAAACTGTTTACCGTGGGGTGGCACCTGTGGCTCACTGTGTCGTGATCGCGACAAGTGGACGCGCGTAGGCCATACGCGAAGCGTGCTGCCCCGGGCGGTCGGTCAACGGCCGCTCCCCCCACCAGCAGGAGGCCCTTCATGACCCCACCCCTGAGCCGGCGCGGTGCCCTGATCGCCGGAGCCGCCGCCCTCGCCGGCGGCCTGGGCCCGGCGGCCGCCGCGGAGGCGGCCCTCCGGCTGCCGGAGGGCGCCCCGCATCCCCGCTTCTCCGCCCTGTCACCCCTCCAGCGCGCCGGGCAGCGGGTCATCCACTCCTACCCGGGCCCGACACCCCCGGCCTCCCTGATGACGGCCATCGAACAGGGCCACACGGCCGGCGTCATCTTCTTCGGTGAGAACGTCCAGAGCCTGACGCAGATCGAGGGCGTCATCCGGTCGATGAACGAGGCCCGCGCCTCGTCCCCCGTCCAGGCCCCGCTCCTCCTCATGACCGACCAGGAGGGCGGGATGGTCCGCCGCCTGCCCGGGGAACCCGTCAAGTCGGCCAAGGACGTCGGCGCCTCGGCCGACCCGCACTACTGGGCCGGCTTCACCGGCAGCGGCGCGGGCGCGAACCTCGCCGGAGTCGGCATGAACGTCAACCTGGCCCCGGTCCTCGACGTGTACCGCAAGGCCGGCGACTTCACCGACCAGTACGAACGCTCGTACAGCAAGTCGGCCGCCGCCGTGGCGAGTTGCGGTGCCGATTTCATCACCGCGCAGCAGCGTGAGGGCGTCGCCGCCACCGCCAAGCACTTCCCGGGCCTGGGCCCGGCGTCGGCCAGCCAGAACACCGACCTGCGGACCGTCACGATCACCACCTCCGCGGCCACCCTCCGCAGCGTGGACGAGGCCCCGTACCGGGACGCGATCGCGGCGGGCGTCAAGCTGGTCATGCTGTCCTGGGCGATCTACACCGCCCTGGACTCCGCCCGCCCCGCCGGTCTCTCGCCGGCCGTCGTCGGCGAGCTGCGCAACCGGCTCGGCTTCAAGGGGGTCACCGTCACCGACGCGCTGGAGGCCGGCGCCCTCTCGTCCTACGGCAGCACCTCGCAGCGCGCCGTCAAGGCCGCCGGGGCGGGGATGGACCTGCTGCTCTGCTCGGCGCGCAGCGTCTCCCAGGGCGACGAGGCGGTGGCCGCCCTGGCCGGCGCCCTGGGCGGTGCGCTCGACCCGGCCGCGTTCGACGCGGCGGCCGCCCGGGTGAACGCCCTGCGCGCGGGGCTGTGACGCGTGATCGCTCTGCGGTCGGCCGCATCCGGCCGTGAGCGCCCTGCGCGCGGGGCTGTGACGACGCCGGTCGCGGCCGCGACGAGCGCCCCCGCCGGTCCGGGCCCGCGGTGCGAGTCCGGACCGGTGGGGGCGGCCGCCCGCTACTCGGCCGGAACGGGCTCGAAGCCCAGGCCGTAGCCGTCCTTGCCCATCGTGAGGCGCAGGGTCGTGTAACCGGGCTCGCCCCGGTTGCCGAACTTGCTCCAGTACTGGCAGGTGAAGCCGGTGTCGGCGCCCATCGGGACCGCCTTCGCGGCGGGGAGCTCGTCGCAGGCGAGCTTGCTCGCGTCGGTGCGGCCGGATTCGGCGCCGTACTGCTCGTTGAACGAGTCGTACACCGCCTCACCCACCAGCAGGCCCTTCTTGGGCGTGGCGTCGAAGAAGACGAGCACGCTGCCCTTCTCGGCCGAATCGCTGATCTTGACCTCGTAGGGGACGTCGACCCCCTCGTACGTCGCGACGCACGTGCTGACCGCACCGGCCTTCTGGTCCACGCCGTCCGGACACGTGGCGGAGGTCTTGCCGGCCACCCGCGCCGAACGGAGCACCTTCTCCCGCAGGTTGTGCTCCACCTTCTCGGCGAACGGCGCGTCCATCGCCGGCGTCGGGGTGACCTTGAGCTTCTCGCCGGCCTCGCGCTGGGGGACGACCCCCGGTCGGGGGCCGTCGACGGCGACCGGCAGTGCCTTCTGCGGGGCGCCGCCGGCGTCGTCGTCGTTGCCGGAGGAGCCGCAGCCCGCGAGGAGCAGACCCGCAGCGGCCAGTCCGACAAGAATCTTCGTTCGTTGCATAAAGAGAGAGTAAAGGGGGCTGCGGGGAGCTGTGCGCCGGGCCGGGTATTCGGGAACCCGCCGCCCCGATACGTTACGGAGATGGCCGATGCCCCCGTCTCCGTACCCGCCCCCGGAAGCTCCGCCGACGTCGTCCGTACGTGGGACGCGCGCGCGGAGCACTACCTCCAGCTCTTCCGGTACGAGTTGGAGGCGAAGCCGTACGACCTGGAGGTCCTGCGTGCGTTCGCGGAACGGGTCGGCGCGGGCGGCAGGGTGTACGACGCGGGCTGCGGGCCCTGCGGCCACGTCACGGCCCTGCTCGCGGCCCACGGCCTCGACGCGCTGGGCATCGACCTCTCGCCCCGCTGCGTCGCGCTCGCGCGCCGGGAGCAGCCCGGCTGCCGGTTCGCCGTCATGGACCAGCGCGCCGTCACGGGCGGCCCGCTCGACGGCCTCGTCACGTACTACTCCCTGCACGACCAGCCCAAGCGCCTGCTGCCCGACACGCTCGCGTCCTGGGCGGCCGCGATACGCCCCGGCGGCCAGCTGCTGATCGTGGCGAAGGAGGGCGTCGGCGACGGCATCATCGCCGACCCCCTGGGCAGCGAACTCCGCGTCTACTGGGCGGAGTTCACCGCGTACGAGCTACGCAGGGCCGCCCACGGGGCAGGCTTCGGCACCGACGACTGCACGGTCCGCGAGGCGTACGAGGACGAGATCCCGGCCCGCCGCGTCTACCTCGCGGCCACGAGACGCTAGGCGTTCGCCCGGAGGAACGCGCTCCAGGCGGTGGGCGGGACGGTGAGGACGGGCCCGTCGGTCACCTTGGAGTCCCGGATGTGCACGGCGACGGGATGCGCGGCGACCTCGACGCAGTCGCCGCCCTCGCTGCCGCTGTAGCTCGACTTGCGCCAGTTGTAAGCGACTTCGACGCAGTCGCCGCCCTGGCTGCCGCTGTAGCTTGACTTGAACCAGTTGAGGCCAGTGCGGTTCATCTCTCTCCAAGCAGGTGTTCCAGTAGGCGGATGCTCTCCTCGGGCGAGAGAGCCTGCGACCGGAGCATCCCATATTTCTGCTGGAGAACGCTGACGTCATCCGGATCATCGTGGAGGAAGCTGACCAGCTGCCCTTCCACGTAGGCGAGATAGTCGTGGTCCGGGGTTTCGAGGAGGACCATAGGCCCGTCGAGGGCGGCGTGCTTCGGCAGCTTCGACGGCATGATCTGGATGCTCAGGAAAGGGAGTTCGGCGCACTCGCGTAGACGCTCAATCTGCTTGCGCATCATGCCGGGCTCTCCCCTCTCGCTCCGCAGGACGCTCTCCTCGATGATGAAGTGCAGCATGGGACGAGGCTTACGGGACAGGAGGCGCTGCCTGTCCATGCGGGCCGCTACCTGATCTTCCAGTTCGTGCTCCTCCAGGGGCGGGTACTGGCAGGAGAGGACGAACCGCGCGTATTCCTCCCTCTGGAGGAGTCCCGGGACAAGCTGGCTCTGGTACGACATCAAGCTCAGCGCGTTCTGTTCGTAGTCGACGAAGTCCTGTACGAACGCGGGAAACCGCTCCTTCTGTGGCACCTTCACGACGGCAACCTGCAACGCCTGTTTGGTGGCCAGAAGTTGATCCAAAATGATCGCGAAGTCAAGCTGAAGCGGACGCCGCCCTTGCTCGATGGACGCGATCGTGTCCTCGCTCACGCGGCACTGGTCCGCGAGGGCCGTCTGTGTTAACCCGGCGGCCCGTCGGAAGGTCGCCAACTGTGCGCCGATCACGTGCCAGGCCGTGCCGCGCTTCCTGCTCTGCTTCGGGTTCGCCATGCAGTTCCTCTCCCCCTCGTGCGATGGTGATGACCCGCCAGCGGTCGTACATCGACTCCGTACGACCTGACTCGGTGCACAACCGTAGTGACGGTATGTGACCGTCGTCTCATGAACGAAGCAACTCAACTCCTCGAATTCCGCCAAGCCTTCTACCGCCGGGAGCGCCGGTCCGTGCCGCTCGTACGGAAGTTCGTACGGCAGGCCCTGGTCAACTGGGCGTGCGAGGAGCACAGCGTGAACACGGACGACGTGCTGCTCTGCGTAAGCGAGCTCGCGACCAACGCGCTCGTGCACGGCGTGCCGCCCGGGCGCGGTTACCGGCTTTTCCTGCACTGGGACCGCGCCGAGGCGCGGCTGAGGGTCGAGATCCACGACAGCGGCGACGGCGAGGTCCCGGAGGCGGCTCCGTCCCCGGACCCCACGGCGGAGCGCGGTCGCGGCCTCATGCTGGTCGCCGCGCTGGCGTCCAAATGGGGGGTCGGCGAACGCCACCCGGGCAAGATCGTCTGGTGCGAGTTCGCCGTCGAAAATTAGGGGCCCGTGTGTCAGGGGGGTGCAGGATGATTCCGCCCCGCGGCGGAAGCCTGCACTCAGGCAAATCGTCCCACTCGACCAAGGCGTGAGGCAGGTCGAATGCGGCACGATATGGAAGCAACGGGTCTCCAACATCGTGGAGTCGAGGCGTCGAACGTCTTCCTCGCCGGCGTGGAAGACCTGTCCGTTGCGCACACCGAGTCGTCACCCGATCAGCGGCCATGCCGAAGAACGCACACCGATCCGAAGGTTGGTGGAGTGCCCCGCCGCAGCGTCCGGTGCTTCTTCCGTGGACTGTGGGGGTCTCGAGTTCCGGGGTCGTGTAGTCCGAACTGGCTTATGCCAGCGGCGCTGCCGGTCAGCCCACAATTCGAAGCCTCCGCAGGGTAATGGGTTCGCAAGAACGGTAAAGATTTGGTCTGCATAGGCAGCGTCGCTTTTGTCCGCGTGGAGCAATATGACCTTCGGTTCGTCCGTTGAGGGGTCTGTATGCGGCTTCCCGTAGGGCCTGTGGCTGAGTGCGGCAGTTCGTGCATCAAGGAATCATCGCGCCGTGCCATAACTCGCCTCACTTGTCCGTATGTGCGCAATCGCGATGCGTGTACCGCTCGCTGCGCATTCCAGGGAGCGAAGATCCTTGACGGCCTCGACGGTGACACCTACTGTCCGCGAGCGACCTTCACTCAAAGGTCACGAATATGCGGGACCTGGGGAGGTCCTACGTCGGGGGTGGGAGAGGCGTGTCTGTCAGTAGCTGGAGATTCGGGCGTGCATGCGGGCTTTTGCTCGCCTTTGGTCTCTCGATGGGCGTGGCTCCCGGCGTTGTGTCCGATGCCGAAGCGGCAGTCAGAGAGGGTTCGTCAGTAACCACGGTTGCAGAGGCGGATCCTGAACAGACAGCGTTGGCACGCGCCGCGGCGTCGGGGGAACCTGTCGAGATTGCTGAGGCTCGTACCGAGTATTCGACGACCGATGCCAATCCGGATGGTTCATTCACGCTGAAGCAGTCGACGGCGCCGCAGCGAGTGCGGGCCGGTGATGGTTCCTGGCAGGCTGTGGATACCACCCTGGTGCGCCGGCCGGACGGTTCGATCGGGCCGAGGGCTGCTGTGGTGGATCTTGCTTTCAGCGGGGGCGGCAGTCGGAGCATGATCCGTTTGGGCAGCAGGCAGAGTTCGGTCTCTTTGGACTGGCCCGGTGAGCTGCCGGAGCCGGCCATCAGCGGGGCGACGGCCACCTACGCCGAGGTGATGACGGGCGTCGACCTCGAACTCACGGCGACGGCGGAAGGCTACCGCCAGATTCTGGTGGTCAAGTCTGCAGAGGCTGCAGCGAGTTCCGCCCTCGAGAAGGTGACGCTGTCCGTCGATGGAGACGGGCTGCAGGTAGTTTCGGGAGCCGGCGGGGGCCTGCGGGCAATCGATGCGAACGGCAATACCGTCTTCAACGGGCCTGCGGGGCAGATGTGGGACTCGGCCGGTGACCAGGCTGCGGCTCGTCTGACTCGTGTGGCGGCCGAGGAGCCGCAGGACCCGACGGGTGAGGGTGACCCCACGCAGCCCGGGGCGGGAGATGCGACCGCAGTGCTGCCGGTGAACGTCGCGGAGGGGACCGTTTCCATTGCGCCGGACCTGGATCTGCTGCGAGGCGCGGAGACGGTATATCCCGTTCGCATCGATCCGCCGGTCGGACTGGGGATCTCTGAGCGGTCGGTGATCTCCTCGGACGGCGACCGGTGGTGGCAGTTCAATGGGGAGTACGGGGTCGGGCTCTGCGGCAGCGCGGATGGCTACTACTGCGGCAACGGCTACAAGAACCGCATGCTGTTCGAGATGGCCCCAACTCAGCTTTCCGGCAAGTACGTCTTGGACGCGACCTTCAGGGCGCATGAGACGTGGTCGTTCAACTGCGACCCGCACTGGGTGGACCTCGAGCGTACGGACAACATGTCCGAGGGCACTCGCTGGCCCGGTCCCAAGGATCTCGACCAGATGGGTGATAAGTGGGTATCCAACGGGCGGGGCGACAATTGCACGCCTTCACAGCCTGAAGTTCCCCCCGCGGACTGGACAGCGGGTGTTTACGCTGCCGGGGCGAGGTTCTGCCTGAGCAGGGATCTCGTTTCGAGCGGGGTGACGTAGC
>NZ_JBEYCF010000065.1:0-35604 GCF_040632605.1 Streptomyces sp. NPDC019224
CCACCTAACTTTTCTCCCCCCCCCCCCCGGCGGTGTCCCCGGCGGGCGCGATCTTCCGCCGCGGCGGGGGGGGGTTTATTACCCGCGGCGGGGGGCCCGGCTCCCCACAAGGGGAGCCGGGCCCTCGCTGCGTGTCCTGATCTGCGCGGGAATCGTCGCCTTTTTCGTGCGAAGCAAAGGTGCGCATCGGCGTCGGCGGAATGACTCTGGGTGGGCATGGTCCATCACAGAGTCAGGAGTACGCATGTCCCGCACCCTCGTCCGCATCATGACCGGGGCGCTCGCCCTCGCCGCCGCCGCGGCCGTGATACCGCTCGCGTCCCACGCCCCGGCGGTCGCGGACAGCATCATCATCGGAGGCCAGCCCGCCCACGTCGCCGACAGCCCGTGGGCGGTGGCACTGTCCAGCCGTGACCGGTTCGGGGGTACCAGGGCCGGCCAGTTCTGCGGTGGTGTCGTGGTGGAGCCGAAGAAGGTGCTCACCGCCGCGCACTGCCTGAGCCGCGAAGCGCTGGGCACTGATGTCGACCAGGTGAGTGATCTGCGGATCATCTCAGGCCGGGACGAGCTGAACGGCACGGGCGGCAAGGAGGTTCCGGTGAGCGGAGCGTGGATCAACCCCGGGTTCGACGCCGCCACGAACCGTGGGGACGCCGCGGTGCTCACCCTCTCCGAGGCGCTGCCCGAAGGGGATGTGATCCCCCTGGCGGAGGCCGGTGACTCCGCGTACCGGGCCGGTACGCCGGCGCTCGTCTACGGATGGGGCGATACCACCGGCTACGGCGACTACGCGTCGTCACTCAGGTCCGCCCAGGTGAGCATCCTGCCCGACCGCTCGTGCGAGCAGGCATACCCCGGCGGTGGGAACGGTACGTACGACGCCTCGTCGATGCTCTGTGCGGGCGCGCCCGAGGGCGGGTACGACGCGTGCCAGGGAGACAGCGGAGGGCCTCTGGTGGCCCAGGGGCGGCTTGTGGGACTGGTGTCGTGGGGGAATGGCTGCGGGCGTGCCGATAGCCCCGGCGTCTACACACGGGTCTCCGCTGCCATCGGTTGGATGGCGGCGGCCGACTGACCGGCACAGGCTCCGCGGGTACGAGAACGGGCGGCTTCCCTCAGCTGGGAGGCCGCCCGTCGGCCGGTCCGGGACCGGCCCCCGGCTCGTCGTGGATGCGAGGTGTCAGTGTTCCTCTTCGGCGGCTTGGGCCTGCACGGCCGTCAGTCGGTCCGTCTCATCCTGTATTTCCGCGGCGATCTTCTTGAGTTCCGGCTCGAACTTGCGACCGTGGTGGGCGCAGAAGAGCAGTTCACCGCCGCTGATGAGTACGACGCGCAGGTAGGCCTGGGCGCCGCAACGGTCACAGCGGTCTGCTGCGGTCAGCGGGCTCGCGGGGGTCAGAACAGTAGTCACGTCGCCTCTTCTCTAGCTCGACGAGCTGTCGTACCAGGGTCAACATCCAACCAGGCCGAAAACGTTCCCGCTCGTGGCTTTTCTTCGAAACTTCTTCTCAGGATGGCTGTCTGTTGCCGGTTCGTGGCGAATGTGCCGTATTGCGTGGCGCTACGGTTTCGCGTTGCTTGGCTTGGTCAGTCCGGGCCGGCTGGCTTGCCGGTTGTTGATGAGGACGTGCCCGGAGCCTAAATGGTTCATGCCTGGAAGGGAACGTGATGTGCATGTCACCCTCATGAGGGATCGAACGTGCATGCGAATCTGGTTTAGTGTGGGGGTTCTTCGAGGGTGGCGTTTCACCCGCTCTACCAGGCATCGGTACCCTCACAGCGGCAACCGAAGCCGAGCCCGTGACCCACTGGGCCCCAAATGAAATTCAGCGAGGAGCGAACCGCGTGACCGCCGATACGTCCGTGCCGTCCACTGCGCTGCTGACCGGAGCAGACCGAGACGGTTCCAACTACACCGCGCGGCACCTGCTCGTACTCGAGGGGCTCGAAGCGGTTCGTAAGCGCCCCGGCATGTACATCGGGTCCACCGACAGCCGCGGCCTGATGCACTGCCTCTGGGAGATCATCGACAACTCTGTCGACGAGGCCCTCGGCGGCTACTGCGACCACATCGAGGTCGTCCTCCACGACGACAACTCCGTGGAGGTCCGGGACAACGGCCGGGGTATCCCGATCGACATCGAACCCAAGACCGGCCTGTCCGGCGTCGAGGTCGTGATGACCAAGCTGCACGCCGGGGGCAAGTTCGGCGGCGGCTCCTACGCCGCCTCCGGCGGATTGCACGGCGTGGGCGCCTCTGTGGTCAACGCCCTCTCCGCCAGACTCGACGTCGAGGTCGACCGCAACAGTGCGACCCACTCGATCAGCTTCCGGCGGGGTGTCCCGGGGATCTTCACCGAGCAGGGCCCGGACAGCCCGTTCGACCCGGCCAACGGGCTGCGCAAGGGAAAGCGTGTCCCGAAAGCGCGTACCGGCACGAGGGTGCGGTACTGGGCCGACCGGCAGATCTTCCTCAAGGACGCGAAGCTCAGCCTGGAGACGCTCTACCAGCGGGCCCGCCAGACGGCCTTCCTCGTCCCTGGCCTGACCATCGTCGTGCGCGACGAGCGGGGTCTGGACGGAGCCGGCAAGACGGAGGAGACCTTCCGCTTCGACGGAGGCATCAGTGAGTTCTGCGAGTACCTCGCGCAGGACAAGGCCGTCTGCGACGTCCTGCGCCTGACCGGGCAGGGCACGTTCAAGGAGACCGTTCCGGTCCTGGACGAGCGCGGACACATGACGGCCACCGAGGTCACGCGCGAACTGGGCGTCGACATCGCGCTGCGCTGGGGCACCGGGTACGAGACGAACGTGAAGTCCTTCGTCAACATCATCGCCACCCCCAAGGGCGGCACTCACGTGACCGGGTTCGAGCGCTCCGTGACCAAGACGGTCAACGAGGTGCTGCGCTCCGCGAAACTGCTGCGCGTGGCCGAGGACGACATCGTCAAGGACGACGCCCTGGAGGGCCTCACCGCGGTCGTGACCGTGCGCCTGGCGGAACCGCAGTTCGAGGGGCAGACGAAGGAGGTGCTCGGTACTTCCGCGGCCAACCGGATCGTCGCCAACGTCGTGGCCAAGGAGCTCAAGGCCTTCCTCACTTCTACCAAGCGGGACGCGAAGGCGCAGGCCAGGGCCGTTCTCGACAAGGCGGTGGCAGCCGCCCGCACCCGGATCGCGGCTCGCCAGCACAAGGACGCCCAGCGGCGCAAGACGGCACTGGAATCGTCCTCGCTGCCGGCGAAGCTCGCTGACTGCCGCAGCGACGACGTGGAGCGCAGCGAGCTGTTCATCGTGGAGGGGGACTCCGCGCTCGGTACGGCGAAGCTTGCGCGGAACAGTGAGTTCCAGGCGCTGCTGCCGATTCGCGGCAAGATCCTCAACGTTCAGAAGGCATCGGTTTCCGACATGCTGAAGAACGCCGAGTGCGGCGCGATCATCCAGGTCATAGGAGCCGGCTCCGGGCGTACCTTCGACATCGACGCCGCCCGGTACGGCAAGATCGTTCTGCTGGTCGACGCGGATGTCGACGGCGCGCACATCCGCATCCTGCTGCTGACGCTCTTCCAGCGGTACATGCGGCCGATGGTCGAGGCGGGCCGGGTCTTCGCCGCGGTGCCCCCGCTTCACCGGATCGAACTGGTCCAGCCGAAGAAGGGCCAGGACAAGTACATCTACACCTACTCGGACAACGAGCTGCGCCAGCGGCTGCTGGAGCTCCAGCGCAAGAACATCCGCTACAAGGACTCGATCCAGCGCTACAAGGGCCTGGGCGAGATGGACGCCGACCAGCTGGCGGAGACGACGATGGACCCGCGCCACCGCACGCTGCGGCGGATCAACATCGGTGACCTGGAATCCTCCGAGAAGGTCTTCGACCTGCTGATGGGCAACGAGGTGGCACCGCGCAAGGAGTTCATCACCAGTTCGGCGGCGACGCTGGACCGCTCACGCATCGACGTCTGAGCGGCGGCCCCCGGGAGCCGGTCGACGTCCGGTGCAGGGTGGCACCGGACGTCGTCTCCACCCTGGGGCCGATCTGCTGAGCTGGGCTCTTCCGCAGCTTCGGAGGTGCAGAACTTCTCGCATCTCGGATGCGCCCCTGGCCGGGCTCGTCCAGACCTTGGTGATCGTCGCGGTCATCGCGCTCGTCCTGGTCCGGGTCGGCGGACTGGGCATGCGGGCGGCTCTGTACGGGATCGCGGTCGCGCCGGGCGTGCGTCAGGCCGCCACGCCCTGATGGCGGCCCTGGCGGCGGCTCTGCCGGTACGGGAGGGGCTGCTGGCGCGGCGGGCCACAGTGATACCCGCGCCGCGCGGCGGTCCTGCTGTCGGCGTTCCGGGCCGGCATGAGTGGAAGGACCACGTGCGAGACCCGCCTGTGGCCGGCGCTCGGTCTGCTCGGGATGCTGGGCCGGCCGCGTTCGGGGTGGGGCGTGGGGGCAGCTGGCCAAGGACGCCGGGGCGGCGAGATCGTGCGGGCGGTCGAGGCCGTGCTCTCGGGGAGGGGACTCTCGTCCACTGTGCAGCGCCGACTGCTGGAGCAGGCCACGGTGAGGAGTCACATCAACAACCTCTTCGCCAAGGCGGGGCTCCGCGACCGGGCCCGAGGGATGCGCTATGCCTCCATGCGGGGGCCGGCACGTCCGCCCGGGAGATCCTTCACCTGAAGAGGTGAAGTCTGGCGAATGATGTGCCCGGGATCTTCCCGATCTGCCCATTCTTGGATACGCGGCCGAAGTGGTTCGTGGACAAGGGGAGTTGTTCGGTGGAGAAGGAAGCAGGGCGCGAGTCCGCGGCGATGCGGCTGGACGACCCGTGGGACGACGCGCCGGCCTCCGCTGGGGAGGAGCCGGGCGGTTCGGGGGGCCCCATGCCCTCCGTGGTGCCCGGGCAGGTCGCGCCGCCGGGTGGGACCAGCGCGGCGGACATCTATCTGGAGGTGCAGCGCAGCGATGCCTTCCAGGAGGTGCGCCGCCGCTACCGGAACTTCGTCGTACCCGCCACCACCGCCTTCTTCGTCTGGTACCTCGCCTATGTCGTCACGGCGGTGACCGCGCCCGGGCTGATGGCGCGGCCGGTGGCCGGGGCGGTCAACGTGGCCATGGTCGTGGGGCTGGGCCAGTTCCTGACGACGTTCCTGCTCACCGGGGCGTACGCGAGGCATGCGCGACTGCGCCGGGACCGGGCCGCGCTCGACCTGCGCTGGGAGACCCAGGAGATGACACGGGGGGCCGGACGTTGAGCGGCGACCACCAGACCCTGGCGCTGCTGCTGTTCAGCGCCTTCATCGCGGTCACCCTGGGCATCACCACCTGGGTGAGCCGCAACAGGCACGGCTCGGCGGAGGAGTTCTACGCCGGCGGCCGTCTGTTCTCCCCCATGGAGAACGGTTTCGCCATCGCGGGCGACTACATGTCCGCCGCGTCCTTCCTGGGCATCTCCGGCCTGATCGCCCTCTTCGGCTACGACGGGATGCTCTACTCCGTCGGCTTCCTCGTCGCCTGGCTTGTCGTCCTGCTGCTCGTCGCGGAACTCGTGCGCAACTGCGGTCGGTTCACCCTCGCCGACGTGGTGGCGGCCCGGATGGCGGAGCGCCCGGTCCGCATCGCCGCGGGGACGTCCTCCGTCACCGTGTCCGTGCTCTACCTGGTGGCGCAGATGGTCGGCGCGGGCAGTCTGGTCGCCCTGCTTCTCGGCGGGACGAGCGGTGCCGCCCGGTCCTGGACCGTCATCGGCGTCGGGGCACTCATGGTCGTGTACGTGTCGCTCGGCGGGATGCGGGCCACCACCTGGATCCAGATCGTCAAGGCCGTCCTGCTGATGGCGGGCACCGTGGTGCTCACCGTGCTCGTGCTGGTCCACTTCCACGGGAACATCAACGAGTTGCTCAACTCCGCCGCCGATCGCAGCGGGCACGGCAAGGATTTCCTCTCGCCCGGTCTCCGGTACGGCGGGAGCTGGACGGCGCGCATCGACTTCATCAGCCTCGGTCTCGCCCTGGTGCTGGGCACGGCGGGGCTGCCGCACATCCTGTCCCGCTTCTACACCGTCCCCACCGCCCGCGCGGCCCGCCGGTCCGTGGTCTGGTCCATCGGCCTCATCGGGAGCTTCTACCTGATGACGATCGTGCTGGGATTCGGGGCGGCCGCGCTGGTCGGCTCGGCGGACGTACGGGAGTCGAATCCCGCGGGGAACACGGCTGTACCGCTGCTGGCCATGGCGCTTGGCGGCGGAGACGGCTCCACCGGGGGAACGATCCTGTTCGCCGTGGTCGCCGCCGTCGCCTTCGCGACGATCCTGGCCGTCGTCGCCGGGATCACTCTCGCCTCCTCCGCGTCCGTGGCCCACGATCTCTACGCCTCGCTCAAGCGTCCCGGTGCCAAGCCGCGCAGCGAGGTGGCCGTGGCCCGGGTGGCGGCGGCCGGCATCGGAGTCGTCGCCATCGGGCTGGGTCTGCTAGCCCAGGACCTCAATGTGGCGTTCCTCGTGGGCCTCGCCTTCGCCGTCGCCGCGTCGGCCAACCTGCCGGTCCTGCTCTATTCGCTGTTCTGGCGGAACTTCACCACGCGCGGGGCGGTCTGGTCGGTCTACGGAGGGCTGGTACCGGCCGTGCTGCTCGTTGTGTTCTCCCCGGTTGTTTCCGGCAGTTCCAGCTCGCTCTTCCCCGGTGCCGACTTCCAGGTCTTCCCGCTGGAGAACCCCGGCCTGGTTTCCATCCCGCTGGGCTTCCTCGCCGGCTGGATCGGCACCGTCACCGCGAGCGAACCACCGGACGCGGCCAAGTACGCGGAGACCGAGGTGCGGGCGATGACCGGGGCGGGGGCGGTCTGAGCGCCGCCCCCGTCCGTCAGAGTCCGTCCGTGCAGAAGACGCATTCCTCCCAGAACGGCAGCCCGTTCAGGACGCGGTGACGAACGCAGGAGGCCCGCGCGGCCTCCTGCGGTCCGGGCAGGACGTCCTCGCCGGCCTTCGCGGTGGCGAAGTCGAAGTCTTGGACCATCGCCCGGTAGGTGCGCAAGTACCCCTCGACCCGGGGTGGTTCGTACGTCAGCTCGTCCCACCGGTGGCGGGTCAGGGCCAGATCGAGGACGCGCAGCAGGAAATCCTTGGCCGCGGCGGCCTCCTGCGGCGACTCGCCCCAGTCCAGCTCCTCCAAGGCGAAGCCGACGACGCCCCGCCCCATCACGTTCTGGTTCTGGAGCGACAGGAGGGCGGCGAAGCGGAAATCCCATGGTTCCCGCGCCAACTCCGAGACGGCGAAGGTCAGTACGTCCACGAACACCGCCGTACCGCCGTTGCTCAGGGACAGGTGCCGATCGTTGCCGCCCTTGAACTTGTTCATGTCTTCGAGGGTATGTGGGCAGTTCGACCCGTGCTCTGAGGGGTGCCTGGGCGGGCGGTGGCGGGTACGGTGGCGCCGGTGGGGGAGCGGCGGCTCCACGCCGGCAGGAGCAGGGCCCGGGGAGGCCGCTGAGGAGCATTCTGCCGACGCCTGCCGAAATTCGTCTTTGGTTCCCACCCCACGCAATCTTCTTGCGTTTCTTGCGCTAATCTTGCAGGCATGACGCGACGACTTGCTCAGGTGGCACAGAAGGTTGGAGTCAGCGAGGCCACGGTCAGCCGGGTGCTCAACGGCAAGCCGGGCGTTTCCGACGCCACGCGGCAGGCCGTTCTCTCGGCGCTGGACGTCCTCGGTTACGAGCGCCCGACCCAGCTGCGCGGTGAACGGGCCCGGCTGGTCGGCCTCGTCCTGCCCGAGCTGCAGAACCCGATCTTCCCCGCCTTCGCCGAGGTGGTCGGCGGTGCGCTCGCCCAGCAGGGCCTCACCCCGGTTCTCTGCACGCAGACCAAGGGGGGTGTCTCCGAGGCTGACTACGTGGAACTGCTCCTGCAGCAGCAGGTCTCGGGTGTGGTCTTCGCCGGTGGCCTCTACGCCCAGGCCGACGCCCCGCACGATCACTACAAGGTGCTGGCCGACCGGAAGATCCCCGTCGTTCTGATCAACGCGGCCATCGCCCATCTCGGCTTCCCCTGCGTCTCCTGCGACGACTCCGTGGCCGTCGAGCAGGCGTGGCGCCACCTGGTCTCGCTGGGCCACGAGCGCATCGGCCTGGTGCTCGGCCCCTCGGACCACATGCCCTCGCAGCGCAAGCTCACCGCCGCCCGGGCGCTCGCCGGGGAGTCGGGCACGAGCATCCCGGACGAGTGGGTCGCCCGGGCGATGTTCTCGCTGGAGGGCGGGCAGGCCGCCGCCGCGCGGCTGCTGGACGAGGGGGTCACCGGATTCATCTGCGCCAGCGACCCCCTGGCTCTCGGGGCCGTGCGCGCGGCGCGGCGGCGGGGCCTGTCGGTGCCCGACGACGTGTCCGTCGTCGGGTACGACGACTCGGCCTTCATGAACTGCACCGAGCCCCCGCTCACCACCGTCCGCCAGCCGATCGAGGCCATGGGGCGTGCCGCCGTCGAACTGCTCTCCGTGCAGATCGGTGGCCGCGCGGTGCCGTCGGACGAGCTGCTCTTCGAACCGGAACTGGTCGTTCGGGGTTCCACGGCCCAGCCGCCGCGCGCTACGGCTTCCCGCTGACCGTCGGGAATTTGCGGCACTGGCGCCCTCAATTGCGTGGCTATTGGGGCGGGAGCGGCTGGGGCGGCCGAGGGCCGGTGTAGTGCCCGCTGGGGCGCATCCGCAGCGGGCGTTCCCCGTACTCCTCCAGTGCGTGCGCGATCCAGCCCGCCGTGCGGGAGATCGCGAACACCGTCTCTCCCGCCTCCGCCGGCATGTCCGAAGCGACCGAGAGCACGGCCAGCGCCAAGTCGACGTTGGCGTGCAGAGTCGCGTCGCGCGCCGTGGTGGCGACCACGTCATGGGCGGCGGCCAGGGCCTGTGCCGCCTGTGGGATGCGCGCGAGCAAGCTGAAAAGGGTGCGGGCGCGCGGGTCCTCGCCGGTGTACAGCCGGTGCCCGAGCCCCGGTACCCGGCGGCCGGCCCGCAGATGGTCCGCCACCACCGGAGCGGCGCCGCCGCGCTCCAGGACCTCGGCCAGCATGCGGTGGGCGAGCCCGCTCGCCGCGCCGTGCAGAGGACCTTCCAGTACGCCGAGCCCCGCCGACACCACCGCGTACGGATGCGCCCGGGCCGATGCGGCGACCCTGGCGGCCAGTGTGGAGGCCGCCAGATCGTGGTCGATCAGCAGCGCGAGCGCGGTGTCCAGGGTGGCGAGTGAAGGCTCGTCGGGCTGACGGGCGGTGAGTTTCGGCCACAGTTGACGGGCCAGGCCGACCGAAGCGGCCGCACCGCCCGGCGCCGCCGGTTCGCCCGGGTCCGCCGCACCGCCGGGCTCCCGCGCGCCACCCGTCTCCGCCGCACCGCCGACCGCACCGTCGTCCCCACAAGCACCCGGCCCCTCGTCCCCGCCCACCCTCGGCAGTGCCGCGACCAGCGTCGGGATCAGGCTTCGCGCGCCGCCGAGCACCGCATCGCGCGACAGGTCGAAGCGCAGCGGGTCGGCTGCGGCTGCGGCGACCACCGCCACTCGTAGCCGGTCCGTGGAGCCGCAGTGCACCGGCAGCGCGCCCACCGCACGCCGGGCCGCCGCCACCGCCTGCTCCGGGGCAGTGAAGCGGACGCCCGGCCGCAGCTCACCGGTCCACAGCCACTCGGCGACCTCCTCGTACGAATAGCGGGCTGCCAGCTCCGTCGCGTCCACGCCCCGGAAGTAGTAGCGGTCATCGGCGATGAGGGTGACGCCGGTACGGACGGCCTGCTCGCCCGTGGCCGAGGACGGCTCCCTGCGTCCCGTGCGCCTGGCCAGCGCGTCGACCTCCGCCGCATCGAACGTACTGCCGCGTCCGCCAGGCGCACGGCTGCTGCTCAGCTGGCCCCGGCTGACATAGGCGTACACCGTCTCGGGCTTCACTCCCAGCCGCTCGGCCGTTTGCCGCGTCGTGAGCCGCTGCCCGCTCGCGCCGGGTTGCTCGGCCGCCTCTGATCGATCCGTCATGCCGTCACCGTATCCCTATGCGTCCTTGGCATCCATGCATTCATGTTGATTCAATCAATATTGACAGCCATATGGTCATGCATGGACAGTCGAATCAATATCAAGGAGTTCTCGGGCTGCCCACGGAGGAAGCAATGACGACCATGACCGGCGTAACACCGCTCGACGTCCCCCGAGGTCTTGCGGGGGTTGTCGTGACCGATACGGCCCTGGGAGACGTCCGGGGGCGGGAGGGCTTCTACCACTACCGCCAGTACTCGGCGGTCGAGCTGGCACAGTCCCGTAGCTTCGAGGACGTCTGGTACCTCATGACCGAGGGCGAGCTGCCCGGCCCGGCCGCCCGCGCCGACTTCGCCACCCGCACGGCCGCTCTGCGCGTACTTCCCGCCGCGGTGCGCGACGCCCTGCCTGCCCTGGCGCGTGCGAGCGCGGTGTCGGGCCCGCTGTCCGGGCTGCGTACGGCGCTCTCCCTGCTCGGGGCGTCGGCCGGGTTCCGGCCGGTGTACGACATCGACGCGGACCGTCGCCGCGCCGATGCCCTGGCCGTCTGCGCCGCCGTCCCCACCGTGCTGACCGCCCTGTACCGCCTCGGCCAGGGGCTCGAGCCCGTCGAGCCGCGTGCCGACCTGCCGCACGCGGCCAACTACCTGTACATGCTCACCGGTTCCCTCCCGGACGACGCCCGGGTCAGGGCCGTCGAGCAGTATCTGATCTCCACGGTGGACCACGGTTTCAACGCCTCGACGTTCACCGGCCGGGTCGTCGCCTCGACCGGCGCGGACGTCGCCGCCTGCCTGGTGGCCGCCGTCGGAGCGCTCTCCGGTCCACTGCACGGCGGCGCCCCCAGCCGTGCCCTCGACACGCTCGACGCGATCGGCACCCCCGACCGCATCGACGGCTGGATCCGCGAACGGGTACTCGCCGGCGACCGGATCATGGGCTTCGGCCACCCGGTCTACCGCACCGAGGACCCCCGCTCGCGCATGCTGCGGTCCATCGCCCAGGGCTTCGGCGGCCCGCTCGTGGACTTCGCCGTCGAGGTGGAGCGGCAGGTCGAGGCGATCCTCGCCGAGCTGAAGCCGGGGCGTGAGCTGCACACCAACGTGGAGTTCTACGCCGGAGTGGTCATGGAGCTGTGTGGCCTGCCGCGTGAGATGTTCACGCCGACCTTCTGTGCGGCGCGGGTGGTGGGCTGGAGCGCCAATATCCTGGAGCAGGCGGAGGACTCGAAGATCATCCGCCCGGCCGCCCGCTACGTCGGCCCGCCCCCGCCGCAGCCGGTCCCGGCAGCCTGATCCCGTAGGAAGGCCCCGTTGAGCTCGTCGTCGCCCCGCAGCCCACAGATCCCGGTCGTCGTCCTCGCTGGATTTCTGGGATCCGGCAAGACGACGCTGCTCAACCATCTCCTGCGGCACCGAGCGGGGAACCGGATCGGCGTGATCGTCAACGACTTCGGGGCCATCGAGATCGACGCCATGACCGTCGCCGGGCAGGTCGGGTCCACCGTTTCCCTGGGCGGCGGCTGTCTGTGCTGCGCGGTCGACGCGAGCGAACTGGACACCTATCTGGAGACCCTGACCCGGCCCTCCGTCCGGCTCGACGTGATCGTCATCGAGGCGAGCGGCCTCGCGGAGCCGCAGGAACTCGTCCGGATGATCCTCGCCGGCGACAACCCGCGCATCGTGTACGGAGGCCTGATCGAGGTGGTCGACGCCGCCGAGTTCGAGGAGACACGGAAGCGCCATCCGGAGATCGGCCGCCATCTCGCGGTGGCCGATCTCGTCGTGCTCAACAAGACGGACCGGGCAGGCGACGAGGAGTGTGCCCGCGTCCGTCAGGCCGTCGCGGAGACCGGCAGCACGGCAGCGATCGTCCCCGCCACGTACGGGCGCATCGATCCCGAGTTGCTCTTCGACCCGGCGCTGCGGCCCGACGGCGAGGAGAAGGCGCGTCAGCTCACTTTCGAGGACCTCTACCTGGAGGAGCGCGCGGCGGAGGGCGGCGACGGGCACGGAGGCCATCTGCACACCGCGTACGAGAGCGTCGACTTCGACTCCGACGTGCCGATGGACCCCCGCCGGCTGATGCGGTTCCTCGACTCCAGGCCCGAGGGGCTGTACCGCGTCAAGGGGTACGTCGATTTCGGCGCGGGCGACCCGGGCAACGCCTACGGGGTGCACGCCGTAGGCAGGTTCCTGCGGTTCACCCCCAGGCCGTGGACGCGCGGCGAGCCGAAGCGGACTCAGCTCGTCCTGATCGGCTCCGGCATCGACGTGCCCGCCCTGCGCAAGGAACTGGCCACCTGCCGGGTCGCGGAGGAGCCGGCCGTTACGGGGGAGACGGCCGGGGAAACGCAGCAGGACGCCGCGTACGAGCGGGCCATGTGGGGCGTCCTGCGGTACGTGCAACAGCCCGGCGACGACGACGCGTAGGGCGCCCCGCCGCCGGGCCGGACGGCCTACACCGGGCCGGCGATCACCGCGACCGGGCTCGCCAGTGGCGTCCCCGAACCGTCGCGCCTCGGGTCGGGCTCGGGCAACGGGGCCGGGGCACCGTTCTTCTGCGCGGCCCTGGCCGGCAACGCGCCCGCCCAGGCGAACACCAGCACGTCCTCGCCCTTCAGGAACCGCTGACAGCGCACCCCACCGGTCGCCCGGCCCTTGCGCGGGTACTGGTCGAACGGGGTGAGCTTGCAGGTCAGGACCGAGTCGTCCAGCGTGCCGTGCGAACCGGCGACGGTGAACACCGCGGCGTCCGCCGCGGGGTCCACCGCCGCGAACGAGAGCACCCTGGCCCCCGCCGCCAGCTTGACGCCCGCCATACCGCCGGCCGGCCGCCCCTGTGGCCGAACCTGCGCCGCCGGGTAGCGCAGCAGTTGCGCGTCCGAGGTGATGAAGACCAGGTCCTCCTCACCCGTCCGCAGCTCCATCGCGCCGACGATCCGGTCACCGTCCTTGAGGGTGATGACCTCCAGCTCGTCCTTGTTGGCCGGGTAGTCCGGCACCACGCGTTTGACCACGCCCTGCAGCGTGCCGATGGCAAGGCCCGGTGAGGACTCGTCGAGCGTGGTGAGGCAGACCACCTCCTCGTCCGCCTCCAGCGTCAGGAACTCCCCGACCATCGCCCCGCCCGACAGGTTGGGCGCCTCGTGCGTGTCCGGCAGCTGGGGCAGATCGATCACCGGCAGCCGCAGCAACCGCCCGTTCGACGTCACCACCCCGATGTCACCGCGGGCCGTCGCCGGCACCGCCGAGACGATCGTGTCGTGCTTGGCCCGCTTGGCGCCCTCGGTGAAGACGATCGGGTCGTCGTTGGCCGTACGCGCCAGCAGGCCCGTCGACGACAGCAGCACCCGGCACGGGTCGTCCGCCACCTCCAGCGGCACCGACGCGACCTGCGAACCGGCCGACTCCAGCAGCACCGTGCGCCGGGCGGTGCCGAACTTCTTGGCGACCGCGGCCAGTTCCGAGGAGACGAGCTTGCGCAGCTCGGCGTCCGATTCCAGGATCGACGTCAGCTCGGCGATCTCGGCGTCCAGCCGGTCCCGCTCGCTCTCCAGCTCGATCCGGTCGAACCGGGTCAGCCGGCGCAGCGGCGTGTCCAGGATGTACTGCGTCTGGATCTCACTCAGCGAGAAGCGCTCCATGAGCAGCTCCTTCGCCTGCGCCGAATTGTCGCTGGACCGGATGAGCCGGATGACCTCGTCGATGTCGACCAGCGCGACGAGCAGACCCTCGACCAGATGCAGCCGGTTGCGGCGCTTGGTGCGGCGGAACTCACTGCGTCGGCGCACCACGTCGAAGCGGTGGTCGAGATAGACCTCCAGCAGCTCCTTGAGCCCCAGGGTGAGCGGCTGGCCGTCGACCAGCGCCACGTTGTTGATGCCGAAGGACTCCTCCATCGGCGTCAGCTTGTAGAGCTGCTCCAGCACCGCCTCCGGCACGAAGCCGTTCTTGATCTCGATGACCAGCCGCAGGCCGTGCGAGCGGTCGGTGAGGTCCTTGACGTCGGCGATGCCCTGGAGCTTCTTCGCCGAGACCAGGTCCTTGATCTTGGAGATGACCTTCTCGGGGCCGACGGTGAAGGGCAGTTCGGTGACGACGAGGCCCTTGCGGCGCGGTGTGACGTTCTCCACGGCGACCGTGGCGCGGATCTTGAACGAGCCACGGCCGTTGGCGTACGCGTCCTTGATGCCGCCGAGGCCCACGATCCGCCCGCCGGTCGGCAGGTCGGGACCGGGGACGAACCGCATCAGCGTCTCCAGGTCCGCGCCCGGATGCTTGATCAGGTGCCGGGCCGCGGCGATGACCTCGCCCAGGTTGTGCGGCGGCATGTTGGTCGCCATGCCGACCGCGATCCCGGTCGTGCCGTTGACCAGGAGATTGGGGTAGGCGGCCGGGAGGACGACCGGTTCCTGCTCCTGACCGTCGTAGTTCGACTGGAAGGCGACCGTCTCCTCGTCGATCGACTCCGTCATCAGCGAGGTCGCGTCGGCCATCCGGCACTCGGTGTACCGCATGGCGGCCGGCGGGTCGTCGTTGCCCAGGGAGCCGAAGTTCCCGTGCCCGTCGACGAGGGGGAGGCGCATGGAGAACGGCTGGGCCATGCGCACCAGCGCGTCGTAGATCGACGCGTCGCCGTGCGGGTGCAGCTTGCCCATGACCTCGCCGACCACCCGGGCGCACTTGACGAAGCCGCGGTCCGGGCGCAGGCCCATTTCGTTCATCTGGTACACGATGCGGCGGTGCACCGGTTTCATGCCGTCACGGGCGTCCGGCAGGGCGCGGGAGTAGATCACCGAGTACGCGTACTCGAGGAAGGAGCCCTGCATTTCGTCGACGACGTCGATGTCGAGGATCTTCTCCTCGAAGTCGACCGGCGGCGGGGTCTTCGTGCTGCGGCGGGCCATCGCTGCTGCGACTCCTTCACGGATTTCGTGCGGGCAACCTCAGGTTCCCTCAGGTTCTGACGCGCACCATTGTGGACCGCCGCACTGACAACCCCGACCTCGACCCGTCCCAAGGGGCCCCCGCAGCCGGTCCCGAGGCGGCGGAAGACCCCCTTCCGGCGAATTTCGCGCGAAGCTTCGCCGCACGGGAACTTCGGCAGGTGCCGGTTCGCTTGCATACAGTGGCTGTGTCTCGAAGCAACCTTTCGAAGCAGCTTCCCGCAGCGGCTTCTTCATATGGACATCCAGTAGCGCGATCGAAGGGACGTACATGCCCATGGGTCACACGGCCACCGCCCAGGCCGGCTCCGGCGGCTTGACAGCGACCGAGCACCGTCTGGCCAATGGCCTGCGCGTGGTGCTCTCCGAGGACCATCTGACCCCGGTCGCGGCGGTGTGCCTCTGGTACGACGTCGGCTCACGCCACGAGGTCAAGGGCCGCACGGGTCTGGCCCACCTCTTCGAGCACCTGATGTTCCAGGGCTCCGGCCAGGTCAAGGGGAACGGACACTTCGAGCTGGTGCAGGGCGCCGGCGGCTCGCTCAACGGCACCACCAGTTTCGAGCGGACCAACTATTTCGAGACGATGCCCACGCACCAGCTGGAGCTGGCCCTGTGGCTCGAGGCCGACCGGATGGGCTCGCTGCTCGTCGCGCTCGACGAGGAGTCCATGGAGAACCAGCGCGACGTGGTCAAGAACGAGCGCCGCCAGCGCTACGACAACGTCCCGTACGGCACCGCGTTCGAGCGGCTGACCGCCCTCGCCTACCCCGAGGGACACCCGTACCACCACACCCCGATCGGCTCCATGGCCGACCTGGACGCGGCGACCCTGGAGGACGCCCGCGCCTTCTTCCGTACGTACTACGCGCCGAACAACGCGGTGCTGTCGGTCGTCGGTGACATCGACCCCGAGCAGACCCTCGCCTGGATCGAGAAGTACTTCGGCTCCATCCCCTCCCACGACGGAAAGCAGCCGCCTCGCGACGGCTCGCTGCCCCCGGTCATGGGCGGCCAGCTGCGCGAGGAGGTCCGCGAGGAGGTGCCGGCACGCGCCCTGATGGCCGCCTACCGGCTGCCCCACGACGGCACCCGCGAGTGCGACGCAGCGGACCTCGCCCTGACCGTGCTGGGCGGCGGCGAGTCGTCCCGCCTGCACAACCGCTTGGTCCGCCGCGACCGTACGGCTGTGGCCGCCGGATTCGGACTGCTCCGGCTGGCCGGCGCGCCCTCCCTGGGCTGGCTGGACGTCAAGACGTCCGGCGGCGTGGAGGTGGCGGAGATCGAGGCCGCGGTCGACGAGGAGCTGGCCCGGTTCGCCGAGGAAGGCCCCACGCCCGAGGAGATGGAGCGCGCCCAGGCCCAGTTGGAGCGTGAGTGGCTGGACCGGCTCGGCACGGTCGCCGGCCGCGCCGACGAACTGTGCAGGTACGCGGTGCTGTTCGGCGACCCGCAGCTCGCGCTGACCGCCGTGAACCGGATCCTCGACGTCACGGCCGACGAGGTCAAGGCGGCCGCGCAGGCCCAGCTGCGGCCCGACAATCGGGCGGTTCTGGTCTACGAACCGGTCGAGCCCGCCGAAGAGGCGGATGCCGCCACCGACACCGACGCGCACGAAGGGGCGGACCAGTGACCGACGCTGCCGCGACTGAAGTTTCGATGCAGTACCAGCCCCAGCCCGTCCCCGGCGTGGCCCGTCCCTGGGCGTTCCCCGCGCCCGAGCGCGGCTCCCTGCCCAACGGCCTGACCGTGCTGCGCTGCCACCGCCCCGGCCAGCAGGTCGTCGCCGTCGAGATCTCCCTCGACGCCCCCCTGGAAGCCGAGCCCGAGGGTCTGGACGGCGTGGCCACGATCATGTCCCGCGCCCTGTCCGAGGGCACCGACAAGCGGAGCGCCGAGGAGTTCGCCGCCGAGCTGGAGCGGTGCGGCGCGACCCTCGACGCCCACGCCGACCACCCCGGTGTCCGGGTCTCCCTGGAGGTCCCGGCCTCCCGGCTGGCCAAGGCGCTCGGCCTGGTCGCCGAGGCGCTGCGGGCACCGGCCTTCGCGGACAGCGAGATCGAGCGGCTGGTGCGCAACCGGCTGGACGAGATCCCGCACGAGCAGGCCAACCCTGCCCGCCGCGCGGCCAAGCAGCTCTCCAAGGAGCTGTTCCCGGCCACGGCCCGCATCTCGCGCCCGCGCCTGGGCACCGAGGAGACCATCGAGCGGATCGACGCCGCGGCCGTGCGCGCCTTCTACGACGCGCACATCCGCCCGTCCGCCGCGACCGCCGTGGTCGTCGGCGACCTCACCGGCATCGACCTGGACGCCCTGCTCGCCGAGACCCTCGGCGACTGGTCCGGGGACATCGTCGAGCCCCGCCCCGCCCCGCCGATCACTGCCGACGACACCGGCCGCGTGATCATCGTGGACCGCCCCGGCGCGGTGCAGACGCAACTGCTGATCGGCCGCATCGGTGCCGACCGCCACGACAGCGTGTGGCCGGCCCAGGTGCTCGGCACCTACTGCCTGGGTGGCACCCTCACCTCCCGGCTCGACCGGGTGCTGCGCGAGGAGAAGGGGTACACCTACGGCGTGCGGGCCTTCGCCCAGGTGCTCCGCTCCAGCGCCGCGGACTCCGCCTCGGGTGCGACGGGCGCCGCGATGCTGGCCATCAGCGGTTCCGTGGACACCGAGTCCACCGGACCGGCCCTGGAGGACCTGTGGAAGGTCCTGCGGACGCTGGCCGCCGAGGGCCTGACGGACGCCGAGCGCGAGACGGCCGTGCAGAACCTCGTGGGGGTGGCCCCGCTGAAGTTCGAGATGGCCGCATCCGTCGCGAGCACCCTGGCCGACCAGGTGGAGCAGCACCTCCCGGACGACTACCAGGCGACGCTGTACGCCCGCCTCGCCGAGACCGGCACCGTCGAGGCGACCGCGGCCGTGGTCAGCGCATTCCCGGTGGACCGGCTGGTCACGGTCCTGGTCGGCGACGCCTCGCGCATCGAGGAGCCGGTCAGGGCCCTCGGGATCGGAGAGGTGTCGGTCGTCACCGGCTGACCGGCCACTTCGCCCGCTGCACGGGCCACGGGAGGCTCCGGCGCGCTGTTGTGCCGGAGCCTCCCCGCGTACCCGCTCGACGCCGGACCATTTTTTTCCTTTATGCGTCAATTTGCGCACAAGGGAACCGATTCACCCTGTGGGATGCGCTACAAAACCCCCTGCCCGTTTGGTGACGGGAAGTCCGGCCGATTAGCGTCGGGCCCGCTGTCCGCCACTCGTACGCCGCATCCGTGACGTACCGGGCAGCCATCGCCGAGTCCCCGTCAGGCGCGAGCCCGGGGAGCCGGGGACCCATGCAGTCCCTGGGGTGAATCGGACGCCCGCCCCCTCCGGGGCAAGGCGCCCGTAGGAGACCTTCCTGCTCCGAACCCGTCAGCTAACCCGGTAGGCGAGAAGGAAGGAAAGGACCAGCCACCTCATGGCGTTCACCCGTGCGACCGGGAAGCACCGTGCCCCGAGCCGTCTGACGCGTACCGGCGCCAAGGCCGTCGGCATCGCGACCCTCGCCACCACCGGCGTCATCGGCTCCCTCGCCTCCCCGGCCCTCGCCGCCGACACCGGGACGGCCCCCACGGCCACCGGGACCGGCCTCTCCCAGCTCCTCACCGTCGAGAGCACCCTCGCCGAGCGGATCGAGGCCCAGGCCGCCGCGCAGCATCACCTGGCCGACGTCGCCGAGAAGAAGGCGGCGGCCAAGGCCAAGGCCAAGAAGAAGGCCGAGGCCGCGAAGAAGCAGGCCGCCGCGAAGGCCGCCAAGGTCAAGGCAGCGGCCAGGGCGAAGGCCGAGGCGGCCCGCGAGGCATCCGCGCGCGCCGGCCGTTCCACCGCCCGCGCCGCCCTGGGCACGTCCTACCGCCTCCCCGTCGCCGGCTCGTACGTGACCACCGGCTACAAGTCCAGCGGCTCGCTCTGGTCGTCCGGCAGCCACTCCGGCATCGACTTCCACGCCGCGTCCGGCAGTTCCGTCGTCGCCGTCGGTGCCGGTACGGTCGTCGAGGCCGGCTGGGGCGGGGCGTACGGCAACAACATCGTGCTCCGGATGACGGACGGCACGTACACCCAGTACGGCCACCTCTCGTCGATCGGCGTCTTCGTCGGCCAGAGCGTCGCCGCCGGGCAGCAGATCGGACTCTCCGGCTCCACCGGGAACTCCACCGGCCCGCACCTCCACTTCGAGGCCCGCACCACGCCCTCCTACGGCTCCGACATGGACCCGGTCGCGTACCTGCGCGCCCACGGTGTCAGCGTCTGACCGGTCACAGGCTCCCCGGCGAAGGCCCCGGCATCCTGCCGGGGCCTTCGCCGTACCCGTATCGTCCCACCCGCCTCCCCGCGTCCCTCCGTGACCAAAAGATATTCATGAATTCCCGCTCGGCATCGGAAATGCGGGCACATTGCAATAGAGTCACGGCAGAGGTGTCGATCGGCCGCTGTTCGCGGGGATTGAGACGGAGGTTCGGACATGCGCGTTCCAGCACATTCGGTATGCACGGCAATCCGTGACGACATCGTTTCCGGTGTCTTCGAACGCGGCAGCCGGCTCACCGAGGAGGTGCTCGCACAGCGTTACGGGGTTTCCCGTGTCCCCGTACGGGAAGCGCTGCGCACCCTGGAGTCCGAGGGCTTCGTCGTCACCCGGAGACACGCCGGGGCCTGCGTCGCGGAGCCCTCGGAGCAGGAGGCCGCCGACCTCCTGGAGGTCCGCAAGTTGCTGGAGCCGCTGAGTGCCGCCCGTGCGGCCCAGCGCCGGACGGAGGCCCACCTCAAGGTGTTGCGCGGCCTGGTCAGGCTCGGCCAGGAGCGGGCCCGCCGGGGCGAGGGCGAGGACCTGCGCTCCCTCGCCGGCTGGTTCCACGAGACACTGGCCCAGGCCTCGGGCAGTCCCGGGCTCATCGCCCTCCTCACCCAGCTCCGCCACAAGATCGCCTGGATGTACGCGGTCGACCAGCCGGCCCGCCCGGCCGAGGCGTGGGCCGAGCACGGGGCGCTCGTGGACGCCGTGGCGCGCGGCGACGCGGAGCGGGCGAGGGCCCTGGCCGCACAGCTCGCCGAACGCCAGGGCGCCGCGCACCGGCTGCGCCGCACAGGCCGCCCGGCTTCCGCCGCCGCGCCCCCGGCCGGGCGTGTGAGGGCTTCGCAACATGCCGTAAACACCGCGAGCGGCCGAAATTAACAAAGGGCACGTACAAAGAAATAAAGGCCCGTGCAAAAAAACCGAAAAAGGCGACCCCTGCCTATTCGGTCCCAGTCGCCATAGCTGCAGCCCGCGCACGAAAAAGCCGCGACGCCCCGTGCAGGGGATCGCGGCTTTCCCGTGAGAATTCCGGTGGTCGTGACCGCTCGGGCTCAGACGGTCTCCGGAAGCTCTTCGAGCCCCTCGGCGACCAGCTTGGCCAGGCGGTCCAGAGCGGCCTCGGCGTTGTCCGCGTCGGACGCCAGCACGATCTCCTCGCCCCCCTGGGCACCGAGGCCGAGCACCGCGAGCATGGAGGCCGCGTTCACCGGGTTGCCGTCCGCCTTGGCGATGGTGACGGGGACGCCGGAAGCCGTAGCGGCACGGACGAAGATGGAAGCGGGGCGGGCGTGCAGGCCCTCGGCCCAACCGACGTTTACGCGGCGCTCAGCCATGGTTCTGCCCTTCACGAATCAACGGTTGTCTAGACCAGTGTCTCATGTGGTGCGCGATGCTCCGGGCCGACCCGCGGGCCCTTCCGAGGCCCGCTTGCGCGGTCGTCCGGAGACCCCAGACTGCCCCGGCCCCGGCACCCCCGCGACCGGTGCGACAGCCGTAGGCTTGGCCCATGCAGCCCTCTTCGGAGCAGAGTCCGCATCATGCCTACCCCGATCACTGGGAGGCGGACGTGGTGCTCCGCGACGGCGGCACCGCGCGGATCAGGCCGATCACCACGGACGACGCCGAGCGCCTGGTCAGCTTCTACGAGCAGGTTTCCGACGAGTCGAAGTACTACCGCTTCTTCGCGCCCTACCCCCGGCTCTCCGCCAAGGACGTCCACCGCTTCACCCATCACGACTACGTCGACAGGGTGGGCCTCGCCGTCACCGTGGGGGGCGAGTTCATCGCCACCGTCCGCTACGACCGGATCGACGCGACCGGCCGGCCCGCCTCCGCACCCGCCGACGAGGCCGAGGTCGCCTTCCTCGTCCAGGACGCCCACCAGGGCCGGGGTGTGGCCTCCACCCTGCTCGAACACATCGCGGCCGTCGCCCGCGAGCGCGGCATCCGGCGCTTCGCCGCCGAGGTCCTGCCCGCCAACACCAAGATGATCAAGGTGTTCCGGGACGCCGGCTACACCCAGCAGCGCAGCTTCGAGGACGGATCCGTCCACCTCACCCTGGACCTCGAACCCACCGCCGAGTCCCTGGCCGTCCAGCGCGCCCGTGAACAGCGCGCCGAGGCCAAGTCCGTGCAACGGCTGCTCGCCCCCGGCTCCGTCGCCGTCATCGGCGCCGGCCGCACCCCCGGCGGCGTCGGCCGCACCGTCCTGCGCAACCTCCTCGGCGCGGGCTTCACCGGCCGCGTCCACGCCGTGAACAGCGCCTTCGACGCCGGCCGGGACACCATCGACGGGGTCCCCGCGCACCGCTCCCTGGGCGAGATCGGCGAGCCGGTCGACCTCGCGGTCGTCGCCGTGCCCGCCGACCGGGTCCCGGAGGCCGTCGCGGACTGCGGTGAACACGGAGTCCAGGGGCTGGTGGTCCTCTCCGCCGGCTACGCCGAGTGGGGCGCCGAGGGCCGCGAGCGCCAGCGGGAACTGGTGCGCCAGGCCCGCTCGTACGGCATGCGGATCATCGGGCCCAACGCCTTCGGCATCATCAACAACTCCGACGAGGTCCGGCTCAACGCCTCGCTCGCCCCGGAACGGCCCGCCTCCGGACGCATCGGCCTGTTCACCCAGTCCGGCGCCATCGGCATCGCCCTGCTCTCCGGGCTCTACCGGCGCGGCGCGGGCCTCTCCACCTTCATCTCGGCCGGCAACCGCGCCGACATCTCGGGCAACGACTTCCTCCAGTACTGGTACGAGGACCCGGACACCGATGTCGCCCTGCTCTACCTGGAGTCGCTGGGCAACCCCCGCAAGTTCACCCGGCTCGCCCGCCGCACCGCCGCCGTGAAGCCCGTGGTCGTGGTCAAGGGCGCCCGGCACAGCGGCTCCACCCCGCCCGGCCACGCCGTCCCCGTCAGCCGCATCCCCGACTCGACGGTCTCCGCGCTGATGCGGCAGGCGGGCGTCATCCGCGTCGACACGGTCACGGAGATGGTCGACGCGGGGCTGCTCCTCGCCGACCAGCCGCTCCCGGCGGGCGGACGCGTCGCGATCCTCGGCAACTCCGAGTCCCTCGGCCTCCTCACGTACGACGTCTGCCTGGCCGAGGGCCTCCGGCCGCGCCCACCTGTCGACCTCACCACGTCCGCGACCCCGCAGGACTTCCGGGAGGCGCTGTCGGCGGCCCTGGCCGACGGGGGGTGCGACGCCGTGATCGTGACGGCGATCCCCTGGGCCGGCGAGAACGGCGAGGCGGAGTCGGGCGACGGCGAGGTCCTGGCCACCGCCCTGCACGCGGCGGCCGCCGCCGGCCCGGCCAAACCGGTCGCCGTGGTGCACGTGGAGATCGGCGGCCTGGCGGAGGCGCTGTCCGCCGCCACCAGCACCGTCTCCCAGCAGCGCCCGGCCGCGCAGCCCTTCACCGCGGCGCAGAGCGGCGCCTCCGTGCCACCGGGTGGCACGGAGGCCGGTGCTCCGACACCGCCCGGCGCCACGGAGGGCGCTGTCCGGACACCCGTGCCCCCCGGCGCCCCCCCTGCCGCCCCGGCGCCCCCGCCCGGTGCGACGGACAGCACCCCCGGCGTCCCCCAGGATGTCCCCCGCGTCGGCCGTATCCCCGCCTATCCCGCTGCCGAGCGCGCCGTCCGGGCGCTCGCCGAGGCCGTGCGGTACGCCCAGTGGCGGCGCCAGGCCGCGGTGCCCGGCAAGGTGCCCGACTTCCTCGACGACACCATCGACGCCCCGGGCGCGGCCGCCCGCATCGAGGCACTCCTCGGCAAGGACCCGGACCCGCGCGGCCGGCCGCTCGGCCACGACGAGGCCCGTGAACTGCTCGCCTGCTACGGCATCGCCGTCCGCCCCACGCTGCCGGCCCCCGGTCCGGAGGAAGCGGTGGCCGCCGCCGCCCGGCTCGGCTACCCGGTGGCTCTGAAGACGACCGCTCCCCATCTGCGCCACCGGGCCGACCTCGGCGGCGTACGCCTGGACCTCGGCAGCGAGGCGGCGCTGCGCCGCGCGTACGGCGATCTGACCGACCTGCTCGGCAGGCCCGCGGAGCTGCGGCCCGTCGTCCAGGCCATGGCGCCGCGCGGCGTCGACACCGTCGTACGGGCCGCCATCGACCCGGCCGCGGGTGCCGTGCTCTCCTTCGGCCTGGCCGGGGCGCCCTCCGAACTGCTCGGCGACACCGCCCACCGCCTGGTCCCGGCCACCGACCGCGACGCCGCCGAGCTGATCCGGTCCATCCGGGCGGCCCCGGTCCTGTTCGGCTGGCGTGGTGCGGCGCCCGTGGACACCGCCGCGCTGGAGGAGCTGCTGCTGCGGGTCTCCCGGCTGGTCGACGACCATCCCGAAGTGGTCTCCATCGCCCTGGAGCCGGTCGTGGTCGCCCCGCAGGGGCTCTCCGTGCTCGGGGCGAGCGTGCGCCTCTCACCGCCGCCGGCCAGGACCGACCTCGGCCCCCGCCGCCTGTCCAACTACTGACCCGGTGCCGGCTCGCGTGCCCCTGGACCGGCCGGGGCGGGGCCACCGCGGCGTCCCCGGCAGCCATCCGTCCCCCGTAGGATGGTTCCCATGGCTAAGACCGGTACGACGACCCAGGGGCTGCGCGCGGCGATCGAGCGCAGCGGCTACTACCCGGCCCTCGTGGCCGAGGCGGTGGAGGCCGCCGTGGGCGGTGAGCCGGTCGCTTCGTACCTGGTGCACCAGGAGACGACCTTCGACTCCAACGAGGTGCGCCGGCATGTCACGGTGCTGGTGCTCACGGACACCCGCTTCATCGTCAGCCACACCGACGAGCAGAACGCCGACACCAGCTCCCCGTCGCCGTACGCCACCACCTCCACCGAATCGGTCAAGCTCGACCGGATCTCCTCGGTCGTGGTCAGCCGTGTCGTCGCCAATCCGGAGAAGTACGTCCCGGGCACGCTGCCCCGCGAGGTCGTCCTGACCATCGGCTGGGGCGCGGTCTCCCGCATCGACCTGGAGCCCGCCGCCTGCGGCGACCCCAACTGCGAGGCCGATCACGGCTACACCGGCAGCACCACCGCCGACGACCTGAGCCTGCGGGTCAGCGAGGCCGGCGACGGCCCGGACACCGTGCGCCAGACCCTCGCCTTCGCCCAGGCGCTCTCCGAGGCCACGGCCGCCACCCCCGCGGCCGGCCACTGATGGCCCAGCCGGCCTGGCAGGACGACCCCGTCCCGCTGCCCGTCGACACCGCGCCCGTCCCGGAGTACGGCAGCGGCTCGCTCGCCGACCTGTTGCCGACCCTGCTCGCGGGCCAGGAAGTGCCCGGTTTCGGTGCGGCCATCGGCGAACTCGCCCCCGCCGACCGCAACTGCGTCTTCCTGATCGACGGCCTCGGCTGGGAGCAGATAAGGACGCACCCCGACGAGGCCCCGTTCCTGCACTCGCTGCTCCCGACCTCGCGCGGCGGCACCGGCCGTCCGATCACGGCGGGCTTCCCAGCCACCACGGCGACCTCGCTGGCCTCCGTCGGCACCGGCCTGCCGCCCGGCGAGCACGGTCTTCCCGGTTACACGGTCCGTAATCCCGAGACCGGCGAGCTGATGAACCAGCTCCGCTGGAACCCGTGGACCCCGCCGAAGGCATGGCAGCCCCACCCCACCCTCTTCCAGCTCGCCGACGCGGCCGGCGTGCGTACCGCCCAGGTCTCCGCCCCCGCCTTCGAGCAGACTCCGCTGACCAAGGTCGCGCTCAGCGGCGGCTCCTTCCTCGGCCGGCTCAGCGGCGAGGAACGGATGGACACCGCCGCCGAGCGGCTGGCCTCCGGCGACCGCTCGCTCGTCTACACGTACTACAGCGAGGTCGACGGCAAGGGGCACCGCTTCGGTACCGACTCCGACGCCTGGCGCGGACAGCTGATGTACGTCGACGGGCTGGCCCGGCGTCTGGCCGAGCAGCTTCCGCCGCGCTCGGCGCTCTACATCACCGCCGACCACGGCATGATCGACATCCCCTTCGACGAGCAGTCCCGGATCGACTTCGACGAGGACTGGGAGCTGAGCGCCGGCGTCGCGCTGCTCGGCGGCGAGGGCCGTGCCCGGCACGTGTACGCCGTCCCGGGGGCCGCCTCCGACGTGCTGGCCGTCTGGCGCGAGGTGCTGGGCGAGCAGTTCTGGGTGGCGAGCCGGGACGAGGCCGTCGCTGCGGGCTGGTTCGGCCCCCGGATCGACGAGCGGGTGTACGGCAGGATCGGCGACGTGGTCGCGGCGGCCCACGACGACGTGGTGATCACCGCTTCCCGCAACGAGCCGCACGAGTCGGCCATGGTCGGTATGCACGGCTCCATGACCCCCGTCGAGCAGCTCGTCCCGCTCCTCGAAGTACGCTCGTAGCCCGCCCCCACCTCCGCTTCGCCGCTCTCCCCCCATCCCGAAAGGTGCTCAACCCCTCATGCCCGAGCTTGTGTTCTTCTCCGGAACGATGGACTGCGGAAAGAGCACCCTGGCCCTTCAGATCGGCCACAACCGCTCGGCCCGGGGGCTGCAGGGCGTGATCTTCACCCGGGACGACCGGGCGGGGGAGGGGAAGCTGTCCTCCCGGCTCGGCCTGGTCACGGAGGCGGTCGAGGCGGACGAGGGCATGGACCTCTACGCGTATCTCGTCGCCCAGCTGTCCAAGGGGGGCCGGGTCGACTACGTGATCGTCGACGAGGCGCAGTTCCTGGCCCCGGCCCAGATCGACCAGCTGGCCCGGGTCGTGGACGACCTGGAGATGGACGTCTTCGCGTTCGGCATCACGACGGACTTCCGCACCAGGCTGTTCCCCGGCTCGCAGCGGCTGGTCGAGCTGGCGGACCGGATCGAACAGCTCCAGGTCGAAGCCCTCTGCTGGTGCGGTGCCCGCGCCACGCACAACGCCCGGACCATAGACGGCGAGATGGTCGTCGAGGGCGCGCAGGTCGTCGTCGGCGATGTGAACCGCCCGGCGGGCGAGGTCGGTTACGAGGTGCTCTGCCGCCGTCATCACCGCCGCCGCGCCACCGCGGCGTCCGCGCAGGCGGGCGCGCTCTCCCCGGACGTCCTGCCGGTGTCCTCCGCCTGACGGCAGCCTCCGTTCAGCCGGCCGCCCGGAGCAGCGGGCACCCGGAGCCGACGCGGGCGGCGAGGTCGGCCCGCAGGGCGGCGAGCCGGGCCATCCGCGCGTCGATCGCCGCGATCTTCTCCTCGAACAGCGCGGACAGAGCCTCGGCGCTGTCCGGTGAGTCACGCAGCTCCTCACCGGTGCGCGCGATCTCGGCCAGCGAGAAGCCGAGCGTCTGCGCGGTGCGCACGTAAGCGAGCCAGGGCACCGTCTCCGGCGGGAAGTCGCGGTAGCCGTTGGCCAGTCGCCGCCCGGTGATCAGCCCGGTTCTCTCGTAGAAGCGGATGGTGTCCCTGCTCAGCCCCGTCTGCGCGGCCAGCTCCCCGATACGCATGGCTCTCCCACTCCCCGGACTCGCGGACTTGACCTTGGACAGTACTCCACTGTTTACGGTCGGGGCGTCCGTCCAGGAAGCAGACAGGAGCCCCGCCTTGATCCGTACCGTGCCCCCCTCCCACCCCGCCTATCCGCGTCTGGTACGCGCGAGTGCGTGGTACGACCTCGTGGTCACCGCCGGTTTCGTCACCCCGTGGACGTACAGGCTGGTGCACAGTGCGCTGTCCCGGCTCGGAGAGGCGGTCGGGGCGGGCGCTCTGCCCGCCCTCGACCCGATGGAAACCCTCTACGCGAACCTGATGGGCTCGGTGGTGGTCGTCTGGGCGCTCCTGCGGCTTCTCCGGCCGCTGCCGGAGCACGGCCTGTACGACGGTCTCGCCCGTACGCTGTTCGCCCTGTGGCAGGCGTACGCGCTGGCCCACGGCGCCCCGTACTGGCTCTGGCTGTTCCTGGTGGCGGAAGTGGCGTTCGGCGTCGTCCAGCTCGTGCCCTGGCGCGGGGTGCGGATCGCCGTCAGCCCTCCGCCGAGCGCTGGATCGTGAACACCGCGCCCTCCGGGTCCGCGACCGTCGCGACTCTGCCGCTCGGGCTCTCTCTCGGCGGGCTCAGGACCTGACCGCCGAGCTCGGCCACCTGCTGCGCGGCCTCGTCGGTGTCGGCCACCTCGAAGTACGTCATCCAGTGCGGTCCCCGGTCGCGCAGCAGGGCGTGGCCGATGCCGTGCAGGGAAGCCACCGGGCGGCCCTGGAGGTGCAGGGTCTGGTAGTCGAAGTCCGCCGAGACGACGGCCTTGGTCTCGTAGCCGAAGACCGCCTGGTAGAACTTGGCGACCGTCGACGTCTCCCGGGTCACCAGCTCGTTCCAGACCGGCGTGCCGGGCGCCCCCGCCAGCGCGGTGCCGATGTGCGCGGCGGCCTGCCAGATCCCGAAGACGGCCCCGCCCGGGTCGGACGCGATGGCCATGCGGCCCGCCTCGCCCGCGTCGAGCGGCCCGACGCCGACCGTGCCGCCGCAGGCCCGGATCGTCTCCGCCGTCCGGTCCGCGTCGTCGGTGGCCAGGTAGGTCGTCCAGGCGATCGGGAGGTGGCGGTCCGGCGGCAGCTGGCCGATGCCCGCGACCTCCTTCCCGCCGATCAGCGCCCGTACATACGGGCCGAGCTGTTCGGGGCCGGGGCCGAACTCCCAGCCGAACAGCTCGGCGTAGAAGTTCTGGGTCGTGCGCAGGCCGTGCACGATCAGGCTCACCCAGCAAGGTGTTCCGGGTGTACGCCGAGCGTCAGCCTCGGTCATCGTCACTCTCCTCGGACCATCGTGGTGGCCGTACGGGAAAACGGGGCCGACGCGCCGTGATGCGGCGCGAGTCGTGTACGCCCCGTGCAGATGCTTGCACCACCGGGCGCAGGATGCGCTCCGGCCGCGCCGTCTTTTCCGGGATCACGCCACAGGGAGCCCGGTTTGTCGTGGTATGGGAGCTTCGCCGTTGTTACGAACGGCCGGGCGTCTGCGCGAGGATGGCACGCATGAAGCCCATCATCTCCGCATCCGAATGTGTGAGCGAACTGGCGGGGCCGCGCCCGCCCGTGCTCCTGGACGTACGTTGGCAGCTGGGCGGCCCGCACGGCCGGCCCGACTACGAGGCGGGGCACATCCCCGGCGCGGTCTTCGTCGACCTCGATACGGAGCTTGCCGGCCCGGCGGGCGACGGTGGCCGCCACCCCCTGCCCGACCCGGCCGCATTCGGTGCGGCCATGCGCCGTGCCGGGGTACGAAAGGACAGCCCGGTGGTCGTCTACGACGGCGGTCAGGGCTGGGCGGCGGCACGCGCCTGGTGGCTGCTGCGCTGGGCGGGGCACCGTGACGTCCGGGTGCTGGACGGCGGGCTCGCGGCCTGGACGGGGGAGCTGTCGAAGGAGGCCCCGGCCCCCGCGGAGGGCGATTTCGTGCCCGCCCCCGGCGCGCTGCCGCTGCTGGACGCGGACGGCGCCGCGGCCCTGGCCCGCTCGGGCGTCCTGCTCGACGCGCGGGCGGCGGAGCGCTACCGGGGCGATGTGGAGCCCATCGACCGGGTCGGCGGCCACATCCCCGGCGCGGTCTCCGCCCCGACCGGCGAGAACATGGACCCGGAGGGACGCTTCCTGAGCCCCGACCGCCTGGCCTCCCGGTTCGCCGGGCTGGGCGTTGACGGCGACACGACGGAGGTCGGCGTCTACTGCGGTTCGGGCGTCTCCGGGGCCCAGCAGGTGCTGGCGCTGGAGCTCGCAGGGCACCGGGCCGCCCTCTACGCGGGCTCCTGGTCCCACTGGTCCGCCGACGAGTCGCGCCCGGTCGCCACCGGCCCCGACCCCAGGTAAGGGCACGCCGTCGCACAGTCGGCACGACCGTCCGTGGCCGGACGACGCACAAGGGCCCGTACGCGCTCGCGTACGGGCCCCCGTCATGCTGCCGGGTCCCGGGGGGCCTCCACAAAATCCCGTCCGGCCCGCCACGCCTGGCGCGCGCCGCACCCTTCGGGCGCACGTCGGGACTTCCCGGGCATGCCCTAATCCTGCTTCTTGCGGCGCGTGCCGAAGACGATCTCGTCCCAGCTGGGCACCGCCGCCCGGCGTCCGGGGCGGACCCCGTCCGCCTCGGCCTGGCGGTCCGTCGTCCCGGTCAGCCGGTCGCGGTGGCCGGCGACCGCGCGCGGCATCAGGACGTCCGCGTACGCGGAGCCCGCACCCGCCGACGCGGCCGGCGGCTCCTCGGCCTCCGGCTCCTGCGCCGCCGGCTCGATCGCCGGGGGCTCGGGCGGAGCCGGCCGTTCCGGTACGACCATGTCGCCGCGGAAGCTCGGTACCGCCTCCAGCAGGCTGGTGAGCGAATCACGCTCGCTCGCGGTCACGCCGGCGACCCGCTCCTCCGGCTCCGGGGGTGGCGGCGGGGCCGGGCGCTCGATCTGCCGGTCCAGCGCGCGGTCCAGCGGCCGGTCGCGCGGCAGCCGGGCGATCCGGGGGACGAACGGGAAGCTGGGCTCGGGCGCCGCGACCTCGTCCGTCTCACCGATCAGCGAACGCGCCTCGTCGTCGACGGCCTGGACCAGCCGGCGCGGCGGGTCGTACGTCCAGCTCGCCGAGTGCGGCTCGCCGGCGACCCGGTACACCAGGAGGACCTCCCAGGTGCCGTCGTCGCGGCGCCACGAGTCCCACTGGACGGTCTCCTTGTCGGCGCCGCGCAGCAGCAGCCGCTCCTGCACCGCCTCGCCGAGCTGGGGGCCGGTGTTCTCGCCGGGGCGGCGCACCGGGGTCTTCCGGGCCCGCTCGGCCATGAAGGCGCGCTCCGCGAGCACGGGGCCCTCGAAGCGGCGGACACGGTCGACGGGAATCCCGGCGAACTGGGCGACCTCCTCCGCGGAGGCGCCGGCTCGTATCCGGGCCTGGATGTCGCGGGGCCGGAGGTGGCTCTCCACCTCGATCTCGATCTGGCCGAGCCGCGCGCGGTCGTTGCGCACGGCGGCTCTCAGCCGTTCGTCGATCGGAAGCGTGTACTCCGTGCTGTCCGCAGCCTTGAGCACCAGTCGTGTGCCGTCGTTGGAGACGGCCACGACACGCAGTTCGGGCATGGGGACCTCCCGGGTGGTGCCTGCCGACGTCACGTGCGTCGCTGCTTCCGCTAGTCGAGTGTGGCCTGCCCGGGTGCAGCCTGCCACAACATTGCCGTGTTGCCCGGCGTGTCGGGCGTGAGCCCTTGATCGCCTGTATGCCACGGTAGCCCGTGCGCAACGCAAAGTGACCGATGGTCACTCCGCGTAGCTGGCTGCCGTGCGATGCCGTGCGCCGCCGGATCGAGTGCCTCCTTCGGCCCCCTCCCGAAGGTTCCGGACGTCCGCGCGGGTGTCCGGCCCCAGGGCTCGCCACAGTACTCCATTCGGGCCATGTGGGTGGACCGCCGCGCCGTCGAAGTTCTCGTGAGGTGCGGGAGTTGGCCTACCCCTCCAGACGCCGCCTGCCCGCGATCCGTGTCGTGCTTCACAGAATCCACGCAACCGGAACTTTCGGCTTCGCTCGTGTGTCCCTAGTTGGTGCATGGTGGGAGAGATGTCAACCAAGGGCTGGAAATGGTGCGGAAGCCGGAAAGCGATACAGAACCCAACGAAAGGCGGATCGATCTGAGCCTGCCCCAGGTCGCGGGCAGTGCGGTCGCGGCGGTGGCGGCGGCCGTCGCGGCTTCCCAGCTCGGCGTGTACGGAACGATCGCCGGGGCCGGGGTCATGAGCGTCGTTGCCACCTGCGGCGGCTCGGTGTTCCAGCACTTCTTCCGCCGTACGGGTGAGCAGATCCGCGAGGTCACCGTCCAGGTGAAGCATCCGGGCCGCGAGGTGACCGTCCACACCCGCGAAACGGGCGCGCGACAGCCGGGCCGGGCCGTCGTCGGCGAGTTCCCGGCGGCGGAGGCCGTTCTGCTGGGAGCGGCGGAGGACGCCACCACGGTGCTGCGCCGCGTGGACGCGCAGGCGGACGAGACGACCCTCCTGCGCCGTGTGGAGCCGGACGCGACGACCGTGCTGCGCCGTGTGGACGCGGCGGACGGCACGACCGTGCTGCGCAGCTTCGACGCCGACGGGACCGCCGTGCTCCCGCATCAGGGCGGCCGTGACGCCACGACGGTCCTGCGCAGGCCGGGGACGGTCCCCGTACCGGACGAGGAGTTCTCCGAGGCGACCACGCACGGCACCCGGCTGCGCGGCTGGAAGCGGTCGGCCATCGGCGCGGCGGTGGTGTTCGCGGTCTCGATGGGCGGCATCACCACGTACGAGCTGATCTCCGGCAGCGACCTGAGCGGTGGCCACGGTACGACCGTGGGCTCCGTCGTACGCGGCGAGCGCGACGCCGGGTCTTCCACGCCCGGGCCCGCCGAAACCACCGTCCCCGACCAGGAGGCGCCGGACCCCGCCCAGCAGGACGAGGGCACGGCGACGCCCGGCACGGGCGGCCAGGACGACAACGGCACCGGAGCGCAGCAGGACCCGAGCGACGGCCCCGCCGACGGAGCGACTCCCGCGCCCACCCCCTCGGACCCGGCGGGCGGCGCCGTCGAGCCCGCGCCCACGCCCACCCCGAGCGCCACGGACGGCGGCGAGAGCACGGCACCCGCTCCGACGGCCACCGACAGCACCCCGGCGCCCACCGGAACGGAGGCGGCGGAGTGAGTCCGGTGGCGCCGGGTCAGTCGCCCAGCACCCGGCGCAGGTAGTCGTTGCCGAACAGACGGTCCGGGTCCAGCCGGTCCCGTACGGCCGTGAACTCGCCGAAGCGCGGGTACACGCCGGAGAGGTACGCGGCGTCCCGGGTGTTGATCTTGCCCCAGTGCGGGCGGCCGCCGTGTGCGGTCATGATCCGCTCCACCGCCGTGAAGTACGCCTGGTAGGGCGTGCCCCGGTACAGATGGACGGCGATGTACGCGCTCTCCCGGCCCGAGGCCGTGGAGAGCGCGATGTCGTCGGCCGGCGCGGTGCGCACCTCCACCGGGAAGCTGATCCGCAGCGGCGAGCGGTCGACCATCGCCCGCACCTCGCGCAGCGCCTCGACCGCGGCCTCCCGCGGCAGCGCGTACTCCATCTCCACGAACCGCACCCGGCGCGGGCTGGTGAACACCTTGTACGGGATGTCGGTGTACGTACGCGCCGACAGGGCCCGGCTGGAGATCCTGGCGATCGAGGGGATCGCGGCGGGCACGGCACGGCCCAGCGAGCAGGCGACCTGGAAGACGCCGTTGGACAGCAGCTCGTCCTCGATCCAGCCGCTGACCTTGCCGGGCGGGGCGGCGGGACCGGAGCTGCGGTTGTTGCGCTTGGTGTTGCAGTTCCCGGTGTGCGGGAACCAGTAGAACTCGAAGTGCTCGTTCTCGGCCACGAGCTGACCGAAGTCGGCCGTGACCTGGTCGAAGCCCATCGGCTCCTCGCGGGCGGTCAACAGGAAGACCGGCTCGACGGCGAAGGTGATCGCGGTGATGACGCCCAGGGCGCCGAGTCCGATCCGCGCCACGGCGAACACGTCGGGATTCTCGGTCTCGGAACAGGTCAGGACCGTGCCGTCCGCGGTGACCAGCTCCAGGGCCCGTATCTGCGCCGATATGGACGCCGAGTCACGGCCGGTGCCGTGCGTCCCGGTGGAGGTGGCCCCGGCGACCGTCTGCTCCATGATGTCGCCCATGTTGGTGAGCGAGAGGCCCTCGCGGGCCAGTGCGGTGTTGAGCCGCTTCAGCGGGGTACCCGCCTCGACCGTCACCGTCATCGCCTTGCGGTCGATCTCGCGGATGCCCGTCAGCAGATCGGGCCGGATCAGCACCCCGTCGGTGGCCGCGGTCGCGGTGAACGAGTGGCCGGTGCCGACGGGCTTCACCCGCAGTCCGTCCTCCGACGCCCTGCGCAGCGTCTCGGCCAGCTCGTCCACCGACGCGGGGGACACGATCCCGGCAGGCCGGGCGGTGATGTTCCCCGCCCAGTTGCGCCATGGGCCCGTCGCCGTCGTCCGTGCGTAGGTCTCGGTCATCTTCCCCGCGCCCTTCCCTGGGAACCGGCCCGCCCGGCCGGCGCTTCGACCGGCCGGGAACCACGGGTCACCGGCCGGTCGGAGGGGGATCATACTCACGGTTCCCGCCTGTGCATCCACCTCTCCAGCCGCTCCCGCGGGCCCGGCCGCGCACCCGGCCCGGATGTCGGTGGGACCCGGTCCCGGTGGGGGTGGCAGGATCGACGTCATGTCCGATCTGCGCGATCCCGCCCCCTACGACGCCCTGCTCCTGCTCTCCTTCGGCGGACCCGAAGGCCCGGACGACGTGGTTCCGTTCCTCGCGAACGTGACCCGCGGCCGCGGCATCCCCGAGGAACGGCTCAAGGAGGTCGGCAAGCACTACTTCCTGTTCGGGGGCGTCAGCCCGATCAACGCCCAGAACCGGGCCCTGCTCGACGCGCTGCGCAAGGACTTCTCCGTACACGGACTGGACCTGCCCGTGTACTGGGGCAACCGCAACTGGGCCCCCTACCTCACCGATACGCTCCGCGAGATGGTCACCGACGGCCACCGCCGCATCGCCGTCCTGGCGACCAGCGCCTACGCCTCGTACTCCGGCTGCCGGCAGTACCGCGAGAACCTCGCGGAGTCCCTGGCCGCCCTGGAGGCCGAGGGTCTTCCCGCGCCGCGCGTGGACAAACTACGGCACTACTTCAATCACCCCGGCTTCGTGGAGCCCATGGTGGAGGGCGTCCTCGCCTCGCTGGCGGACCTGCCCGACGAGGTGCGCGCGGGCGCGCACCTGGCCTTCACCACGCATTCCATCCCGCTCTCGGCCGCCGACACCTCCGGCCCCGTGGAGGCCCACGGGGACGGCGGCGCGTATGTCGCCGAGCACCTCGACGTGGCCCGGCTGATCGTGGACGCGGTGCGCGAGCGGACCGGTGTCGCCCACCCATGGCGGCTCGTCTACCAGTCGCGCAGCGGCGCCCCGCACATCCCGTGGCTGGAGCCCGACATCTGCGACCACCTCGAAGCCCTCCACGGCGAGGGGGTCCCCGCCGTCGTGATGGCGCCCATCGGCTTCGTCTCGGACCACATGGAGGTCCTCTACGACCTCGACACCGAGGCCACCGCCAAGGCCGCCGAGCTGGGTCTGCCGGTGCGCCGCTCCGCGACGGTCGGCGCCGACCCCCGGTTCGCCGCGGCCGTGCGCGACCTCGTCCTGGAGCGGGCCGCCGCCGAACAGGGCCGCGGGCCGCAGCGGTGCGCCCTCGGGACGCTCGGCGCGAGCCACGACCTGTGTCCGGTGGGCTGCTGCCCGGCCCGAGCCCCCAAGCCCGCCGCCGCGGGCGCCGACAGCCCCTACGCGTAAGCCCGAGCCTTTCCCCGACCCGACCCTTCTCAACCTCTTAGGGAGCGCCGTGACCGAAGCCGACCCGCCGCTGGACACTCTGCTCGACCTCGCACGGGAAGCCGCGGAACTCGCCGGCCGGCTGCTGCGCGACGGGCGCCCGGAAGGACTGGGCGTCGCCGCGACCAAGTCCAGCCCGGTCGATGTCGTCACCGAGATGGACATCGCCGCAGAGAAGCTGATCACCGAGTACCTGATCGACCGCCGCCCCCTCGACGGTTACCTCGGGGAGGAAGGCGGCACGACCGCCGAGGGCCGCAGCGGCGTGCGCTGGGTGATCGACCCGCTCGACGGCACGGTGAACTATCTCTACGGGCTGCCGTCCTGGGCCGTCTCCATCGGGATCGAGGTGCACGGCGAGCGGGTCGCCGGTGTGGTGGAGGCCCCGATGCGCGGCGAGACGTACTTCGCGCTCCGCGGCCGAGGTGCCTTCGTCACCGGCGGGACGTACGGCGACAAGGACGTCCGGCTGCGGTGCCGGCAGGCCGCCCCGCTCGCCGAGGCACTGGTGGCCACGGGCTTCAACTACGTCGCCGACGTCCGGGCCCACCAGGCCGAGGTGGCGCGCGAGCTGATCCCGCGGCTGCGGGACATCCGGCGCGGTGGCTCCGCCGCGATCGACCTCTGCGACGTGGCCGCCGGCCGGCTCGACGGCTACTTCGAGCGCGGCCTGCACCCCTGGGACCTGGCCGCGGGCGACATCATCGCCCGGGAGGCCGGCGCCCTCACCGGCGGACGCCCGGGCAGGCCGGCCGACGGGGAACTGACCGTGGCCGCACCCCCCGGCGTCTTCGAACCGCTCCAGGCCCTCCTGGAGGAGCTGGGAGCCTGGCACGACTGACCCCCGGCCTCCTCGGGTCGTCCCGGCCCGCCTCCGGGCAGCAGAAGGGCCCCGCAGCCGCCGTACGGCGGCTGGGGGGCGCCGGCGCGCCGCGCGGGCCGGGGGGGGGGGGGCCCGGCGCGCGCCCAGCGCGGGG
>NZ_JBEYCF010000066.1:0-34868 GCF_040632605.1 Streptomyces sp. NPDC019224
GCCGCTGGGGCGCTCCCCGCGGCCCCCCAGCGGCACCGTGGGCCCCGCCGCCCCCCCCCCCCCCCCCCCCCCCGCCGCGCCCCCCCCCCCCCGGGGGCCCCCCCCCGACCTGGTGCTGGAGCCCGACGACGACGTCCAGCTCTTCACCGCCACTCTGGACGGCGTCCGCGTCGGGGCGACCGGCCTGCTCACCACGCTCAGCCAGGAACGCGACCGCAGCCGCGACGACATCAGTGCCGCCGAGCGGCGCCTCTTCGACCAGATCCTCACCGGTGACATCCGCCGTCACCTCGCCGCCCGGATCCGCCGGGCCGGCGAACTCGTCGCCCACATGAACGGGCACCTGGAGCGGGTCCGTACCGCCTCCCACGTCGCGGTCCAGCTCGTCTGGGACGTCCGCCCGGACCTCCCGGACAGCACCCGCACCGCCCGCCAGCTGCTCCTGAAGGACCCCGGCCGGCTCACCGAGTCCGACCGGGAGGCCCTGCACACCTTCTTCCGCGCCCGCATCGAGGAGGCCAAGGGCAGCGATACGGCCGCGAGCTGGGAGGAGCACCTCGGCGAGGTGCTCGACTACACCGCCTGGCACAGCTTCACCGTCCGTCTCGACCGGGCGGACGGAAACGGCTGGCAGCCCCTGACGAAGCGGCTGCACGGCGCTCTCTCCGGAGGGGAGAAGGCCATCGCCCTGCACCTGCCGCTGTTCGCCGCCGTCGCCGCCCACTACGAGGACGTGCCCCTGGCGCCCCGCCCGATCCTGCTCGACGAGGTCTTCGTCGGCGTCGACACCGTCAACCGAGGACAGGTCTTCGCCCTGCTCGCCGCACTCGACCTGGACCTCGTGATCACCTCCGACCACGAGTGGGGCACCTACCGCGAGCTGCCCGGCATCGCCGTCCACCAACTCCTCACCGACGGCGACGACGAAGCCGTCACCAGTGCGCGCTTCGTCTGGAACGGCACCGGAATGGAGGCGGAGTGACGACCGGGAACGCCACGGAACCGGCGCCGGGCGAAGCCGCCCTGCGCAGTCCCGGACTCCGCCCGCTCTGGGAGACCCTCCACGACCGTCTCTCCTCCGGCCGCCCCGTCGCACGGGTGCGCCTCGGGCCGCTGGACGAGCCCCAGCGGGAGGCCCTCGCCGATCTCCTCGGTCTCGACCGTCTGCCGGACCCCCGCCCCACCGTCACCCTGGCCCGCCTGGAGGAGGCCGTCACCGAACTCTCGGACCGTACCGTCCGGGAGGTCGTCACCGCACTCGTCGGGCCGCTCGGGGACAGAGCCGGCGAGCGGCGCCGCCGGGACGACGAACGTTCGGGCCTGTGGGCCTGGCTGGCCGGTCACGACACGGTACGGGCGCAGCCGGTGCTCGCCGACTGGGCCGCGTCCTGTCGAGCCGCGGGACTGACCGGCGGCTCGGTGGAACGCACCCGTACGCTGCTCACCGACGCGCTCGAGGTGCTCGCCGAACTCCCCGGCCGGGCCGAACCCCTGCCCGTCTTCGCCGCCCGGGTCCTGAACGGCCACGCGCACGCTCTCGACGACGGCACACCTCTCTCCACCCTCGTCCTGCGTGCTCTGGCGACTCAGTACGACATCGCTCCACCGCGGTCCGCAGCGGAACGACGCGCCCTGTGGTCCCGTGCCGGCGTCGCCGACGACGAGCTGTCCGCCACCGTCGTCGCCGGCGGACTGCGCCCCGCCGGCGACGGCCTGCTCGCCTCTGTGGCCCGTCTGTGCACCGGGGCCGGTCAGGCCGCCGCCCTGACCCTTGCCCATGTCCGGAGCCCGGGCGAGCTCACCCTGCCCGCCGCCCTTGCCCCGCATGTCGTCCACGTCGTGGAGAACCCCAGCATCCTGGCCCTGGCACTGCGCCGCTTCGGCCCCGGCTGCCCGCCACTCGTCTGCACCTCCGGCTGGCCCAACAGCGCCGCGATCCAGCTCCTGCGTCTGCTCGCCGACCGGGGCGCCACTCTCCGTTACCACGGTGACTTCGACGGCGAGGGCATCCGCATCGCCGCGTACGTCCTGGAGAAGACGCGGGCTCGCCCCTGGCGCATGACGGCGGCGGACTACCGGGCCGCGGTCGCCCGCCACGCGGGAGGACCGCCACCCGGGCGCATCACCGAAGCGCCGTGGGATCCCGAGCTGGCCGGAGCGATGGCGGAGCACGGCACTGCCGTGGTCGAGGAGCTGGTGGCCGATGTGCTCCTGGAAGACCTCGCTGCTGCGCCTCCTGGATCGCGCGTCGGTGGGCGAGCGCGAGGGAGCCGAGGCCGCACCGGGTGACCTCGCCCCGGGTGGAGGGTTCGGGCCGGCCCGTGGCGCGGCACGCCCGCGCTATGCGCTGCGGCATGCCGCCGGGGGCCGGGAACACCGGCCGCAGCTCCCGGCCGCGGCCGCTTCCCGCACCACCGCGTCGAGCACACCGCAGTCCACGGGCCGGCTGTCCACGCCGATGGAGTCCACCGGTCCGAGGACGCGCGATCCGCTCGGGATTCCCGTGCAGAGGGCGAGGACGTTTCCCCCCAGGCCTTCGGGAAGGCGGACGGGGCGGTTGACGAAGCGGTGGACCTCGGTGAGATCCAGGCGGTCGCGCCCGGCCGGTCCGCTCGCCGCCGTCACGTCCGGCAGCGGTCCTCCGGGACCGGCCGGAAGCGGTGTACGCGCCCAGGACGGCGTGGTCCTCGACCCGGTCCCACGGGATGTGCGGGAGACCTTCGGCGCGGCACCGGTGAAGAGGTCCCCGGTGCCGGGGACCTCCGCGCGGGCACCGCCCTGCCGGACGGCGGGGCTCAGCGGCGGCGGTGGCCCGGCCGGGAGTCGTAGGAAGTGGCCCGGGAGCCGTCCACGCCCACTTCGAGACGGCCGACCCGCTCGATCTCCACGACGACACGGTCGCCGTGGCCGAGCGGGCCGACACCGGCCGGAGTGCCCGTCGCGATCACGTCACCCGGGTGCAGAGTCATCACCGAGGACGTGTAGGCGATCAGTTCACGGACACCGAAGATGAGGGAATCCGTGTTGGTCCGCTGCCGCGTCTCGCCGGACACGTCGCAGCGCAGGCCGAGCCGGTCCGGATCGGGGACCTCGTCGGCGGTCACCACCCAGGGGCCGAGGGGGGTGAAGGTGTCGAAGGACTTACGGGTCGAGCGGTCCTCCGCGGACCGTACGGTGATGTCCAGCAGACACGTGTAGCCGAAGACGTGGTCCAGGGCGTCGTCGGCGCTGACGTGCGTCGCGGTCCGTCCGATGACGACCCCCAGCTCGCCCTCCTGGTCGGTGCGCTTGTCGGAGTAGGGCAGGACGATGTCCTGGCCCGGACCGATCACCGACGAGTTGGCCTTCAGGAAGACGCCCAGGTCGGCGATGGACGTGGGGTAGTCCATCTCGGCCTTGTGGTCGAGGTAGTTGACCGGGGCGCCAATGATCTTGCCGGGGCGGGGCAGCGGCGCGTCGAGCGTCACATCCGCCAGCGGCAGGCGGTGCCCGCGTGCCGGGTCCAGTACCGGAGCGGTGCCGGCGGCCACCGTTTCGATGTACTGGTGGAGCGTTCCGGTGGCGGCGGTGGACGGGGCGAGCTGGTCGGTCACGTCGGTGACGGTGTCGCCGTCGACGATGCCGAGCCGTCCCTTGTCGAACAGGGCCAGACGCATCATGGCCTCCTTGCGGTGGTCGGAGAGGTGGGGTGGTCAGGCGCCGGGATCGGCGTCCGCGGTGCGGTACAGGCCCAGGGACCGCATGACGGGCTCGTCGCTGTAGGAGAACAGCACCGCGTCACCGGCCTTCGAGGAGTTCAGGTGGCGGTAGGAGGCCCAGCCCGGGATGGCGAAGGTGTCGTGCTCCGACCAGTCGAGGCGCTTGCCGTCGACGATGGTGGCGCCTTCACCGCGGACGACGCTGAAGACGGTCGACGCGGTGTGGCGGCGGCCGGCTCCGTCGAAGCCCGGGCGCAGTCGCTGGATGCGACAGCCGATCGTGGGCATGACGGGCCCGCCGGTCCACGGGTTGGTGTACTCCAGGACGACGCCGTCGACGTCGCTGCCCTCGGCCGTGCCGGCGATGCCGTCCAGGGCGCGTTCGGTCTCCTGCCAGGTGTACCGGGTGACCGGGGAGTTGGGGCCTTCGGGGGTGATCCACGCCGGGGTCAGGCGGCCGTGGAGGAACTGGCGGGAGCCGGCGTCGTCGGGCCGGGTCACGGGCTGGAGCCGCTGGGGGTACTGCTCGTAGAAGCCGGCTTCCAGGGCGTTGACGAGGGGGTAGTCGAGCGCGTCGAGCCAGATCATCGGCGCGTCGCCCTCATGGGTGTGGTCGTGCCAGTGCCATCCCGGGGTGAGCAGGAGATCCCCGGGGGCCATGAAGACTCGCTCGCCGTCGACGGTGGTCCAGGCACCGTCGCCCTCCAGGACGAAACGGAAGGCGTTGGAGGTGTGACGGTGCGCCTGGGCCGTCTCCCCGGGGAGGATGATCTGCAGCCCGGCGTAGAGGGTGTTGACCGTCGCGGGCGGGTCGGTCAGCCCCGGGTTGACGAGCATGAGGACCCGTCGTTCGGCTTCGTCCAGGGACAGCGTCCTGGAGAAGTGCAGCAGGTGGGGCCGCAGCTCCTGCCAGCTCCACCGGTGGGGAACGGCGCGGCTGCGCGGCTGTGCGGGGAACAGGTTTCCGTAGAAGCGCCACAGGGGGGCGGCGCCCAGTTCGTCGAGCGCCTTGTAGGCGGGGTCGTCGGTCATGGTGTCTCCTTGCGGTGGTCGCTCACCGGGTGGCGGAGGACGCGGGTGCGGGTGCCGGGGTCCACACCCAGGCGATGTCGTCGAAGTCATCGGGTGTGCGGGTGGACAGGAGCTGGTTGCGCATCACGGCCCCCATACCGTCCAGGTGGCAGATCTCACCGAAGCGCCGGGCACCGGTCTGGATTTCGGCGGTCCGTTCGCTGCGCGGGCCCGCGTACGAGGAAAAGGCGTCTCGCGGGTCGGCGTGCTCGCCCAGAGCCCGCCCCAGGGCCACCGCGTCCTCCAGCGCCTGGCAGGCCCCCTGGGCCAGATACTGGAGCATCGGGTGGGCCGCGTCCCCCAGCAGCACGATCCGGCCGTGCACCCAGTCGGTGACGGGCAGCCGGTCGAACAGCGGCCAGCGCCGGTCCCGCGCGACCAGGGGGAGGGCGTCACGCACCGCTCGGCATGCTCCGGCGAACCGTTCCTCCAACTCCGCCTCGGTGCCCCAGTCGTCGGAGCCGGGAACGTAGTGGTCGCTCTCGAAGACCGCGACCTGGTTGTAGAGCTCGCCCCGCCGCACCGGGTACTGCACGAGATGCATCCGTGGCCCGGCCCATACGATGACCGACTCCGAGGACGCGTGCCGGGACATGGCTCCGGTCATGCTGCTGACCGGCAGGGCCCCGCGGAAGGCCACGTACCGAGAACAGACGGGGTCGCCGTCGTCCACCAGGAGCCGGCGAAGCCGCGAGTGCAGCCCGTCGGCCGCCACCACCGCGTCCGCGGACAGCCGCTCGGACGTCTCCGCGAAGCACAGGTGCACCTCCGACGGCGTCTGGACCGCGTCCGTGACCGTGTGGCCGGTGCGCAGGCCGATCGAGGGGTGGGCCTCGCAGGCGGCCAGCAGCGCCCCGTGCAGGTCGGTGCGGTGGGTCACGAGGTAGGGATGCTCGAAGCGGTCGCGGTAGGTACTGCCGCGCAGGTCGAGGGCGGTGATCTGCTCGCCGCTGAGCGCGTCCATCATGACGAGCCTCGGCGGGGCGACCGCGGAGCGCTGTACGGCGTCGAGCACACCGAGCTCCTCCAGGGCCAGCGAGGCGTTCGGGGCCAGTTGCAGACCGGCCCCGATCTCGCCGAAGCGGGTGGCGCGCTCCACCAGCGTCACCCGGTGCCCGGCCCGGGCGACCGCCAGCGCGGCGGCCAGACCGCCGATTCCGCCACCGACGACGGCGATGTGCAGGGATGGGGGAGTCATGGGCACCAGGGCCTCCTTGAAGGAAAACGGATCGCCGTCCCCGCGCCGCAGGACACGGCGCGCGGGTGGACCGGCGGGATGGCATGGGGGAGACGGGACGCGGGCGGGTGCAGGGGGCGCGGAGACGCGGAGGGCTCAGCGGCCCGCAGCGCTCCCGACGGGGGACACGCTCATCGCCCGCGCCCGCCCAGCACGGCGTCGGAGACGGACTTCACGCCGCCGTGCGAGGTGAGCCCGCCGTCGACGGGAATCTCGGCGCCCGTGATGAACGACGACTCGTCCGACAACAGGAAGACCACCAGAGGGGCGACCTCCTCGACGCCGCCGACACGGCCCAGCGGCGTCTCCCGGATGTTCGCCTCCCGGAAAACCGGTGCGGCCGAGGCCGTCATCTCCGTCTCGATGAAACCGGGATGGATCGTGTTCACCCGGATCCCGCGCGGCCCCAGTTCCAGCGCGGCGGTCTTCGACAGGCCACGCAGCGCCCACTTGCTCGTCGTGTACGCCACCGGGTAGTGGGCTGTCAGCGCGGCGCTGGAACCCACGTTCACGATCGACGAGCCGGGTGGCATCAACGGTGCCAGATGCTGGATGCCCAGCAGCGGTCCGTTCACGTTGACCGCGTGGACACGGCTGATGTCCTCGGTGGTGACCTCGTGCAGCCGCGCCCGCCAGGTGATGCCGGCGTTGTTGACGAGCCCGTGGACGGCCCCGTACGTCTCGCGCAGGTGAGCGGCGAGATCCGCCCAGTCCTGGGCGAGCGTCACGTCGAGGCGCCGCACGCCGCCCCCGCCTGCGTCCGTGGCGACGACCGTGGCACCCGCACGCCGCAGAGCGAGCGCCTCCGCGGCGCCTTGGCCCTGCCCCGCGCCTGTGACGACAACGACCTTTCCTTCCAGCCGGCCGCTGTTCACGGCCGCTCCCGTCTGCCGGGCCGTCCGCGTGGCAGCTCGACCGGGTCCGTACCGGGCACGATCCGGGTGGTGAGGGAGCCGATGCCTTCGACGGTGAGGGTGACCGTGTCGCCCGGCGCCAGCGGCGGCGGATTTCGCCGGCCGGAGCGGCCCCACAGCTCCGCGAGGCAGCCGCCGTTGCCGCAGGTGCCCGACCCCAGGACGTCGCCGGGCACGACCCGGGTGCCGCGTGAGGCGTAGGCGGTCATCTCCTCGAAGGTCCAGCTCATGTTGGACAGCAGGTCGGAGCCGGTCTCCTCGCCGTTGACCCCGGCCGTCAGGGCGAGCCGGAGGAAGCCCTCCTCGTCGCGGTAGGGTTCCAGCTCGTCGGCGGTGACCAGGTAGGGGCCGAGCGTCGTGGCGGTGTCCTTGCCCTTGCACGGACCGAGTCCGACCTGCATCTCGGCCGACTGGAGGTCCCGCGCGGACCAGTCGTTGAAGATCGTGTAGCCCACGATGTGGTCCTGTGCCTGCTCGGGAGTCAGGTCCCGCCCCTCACGCCCGATGACGGCGGCCACCTCCAGTTCGAAGTCGAGCACCGCCGATCCCGGAGGCACGGGGACGTCGTCCTGGGGGCCGAACACGGCATGCGGGTTGGTGAAGTAGAAGGTGGGGGCCTCGTACCACTGGGCGGGTACGCCGGATTCGCCGCTCACGGAACGGCGTACGCCTTCGACGTGCTCCTCGAAGGTGACGAAGTCCCGCACGGAGGAAGGCTGCAGGGGAGCGTTGAGCCGGACCTGCGAGACGTGCGGACCGGGAGGCACGTCCAGAGCCGCCGCACCGGCGGCGAGCAGGCCGGCCAGGCCGCCGGTTTCACGGATCAGATCGGTGAGCGAGGTGACGCCGGGCAGGGGGAACAGCGTGCCGTCGTCCTCCACGACGGCCACACGGGGCCTGTGCCGGTACTCGAATGCGGCGAAGCGCATGGTGCGGCTCCAAGAACAGAGACAGAGGGGGACCGGACTGCGGACAGTTCCGCGATCAGACCGGCGGGGCGACGAAGCAGCCGCGGTCGGGGTCGTTGAAGGACTCCTTGGCGACGAGCTCGTTCATCGGGTTCGCCGTGCCCCACTGGTCGGTGACCTCGGGCCGGGAGAAGTCGTACACGTGGGGGTGCCAGGTGTCCTCGTCCAGCTCCTCCAACTCGGTGGTGTACTCGACGGTGTTGCCGTGCGGGTCGAGGAAGTAGGTGAACGTGTTGTCTCCGGCCATGTGCCGGCCCGGGCCCCAGATCTTGGTGAATCCGGCACGGGTCACCCGGCCCGAGCCGCGCATGTACTCGTCGATCCCGCGCATCTCGAACGAGATGTGGTGCAGCGAGGTGTGCGGTCCCTTGGCCAGGGCCATGGAGTGGTGCTGGGTGCTGATCCGCATGAAGTGCATGACCTCGCCCATGTGAGGCGAGCTGAGGGTGTCGGAGAGCCGGAAGCCGAGGTGCCGCTCGTACCAGGCACGCGTGCGGTCGAGATCCGGTGAGTTGAGCACCACGTGCGACAGCTTGACCGGGATGGCCTCCTTCTCCTCGATCTTCCGGTGCCGGCGGACCTCGACGTCGGCGGACACCTCGATGGTGCGGCCGTCCACGTCGAAGAACCGGAATCCGTAGCCCCCGCCGGGGGTGGCGACGCCGCCGGGCCGGGAGAGCAGCTGTACACCGCCGGCCAGGAGCCGTTCGGCGAGCGTGTCCACGTCCGCCGGGGTGGCGGCGCCGTAGGAGACGAGGTCCAGACGCTTCTCCTCGGCCTTGCGGAGCCGTACGACGTACTGCTCCGGGCTGCCTTCGGCGGCCAGGAAGGAGATGCCCGAGTCCTCGGCGACCTTGGTCAGTCCCCAGACACCGGAGTAGAAGTCGAGCTGCTTGTCGTAGTCGGGCACGGCCAGGTCCACGTGCCGCAGATGGGTGAGCAGGCGGGATGCGCTCATGACGGTTGCCTCCTCAGGCGGGGGAGATGTTGAGCAGGGCGGCGGCGTTGCCGCCGCGCACGGCGTCGAAGTCGGCGGGGGACAGTTCCGCGGCCCGCAGCGCGGCGAGGGGATCGGGCGACCCCATGTCGAAGGGGAAGTCGGAGCCGAGCAGCACCTGGCCGGGGCCGGCCGACTCCACCAGGGCCCGCAGCACGTGCGGATCGTGTACGAGCGAGTCGAAGTACAGCCGCCGGAGGTAGCTGCTGGGCGGCTGGGCGCAGCCGGCCGAGGCGTCGGCCCGGGCGCGCCAGGCGTGGTCGCTGCGTCCGATGTGGGTGGGGAGGTAGCCGCCGCCGTGGGCTGCGATGATCTTCAGCCCGGGATGGCGGTCGAGGACCCCGGAGAAGATCAGGTGCGAGAGGGCGACGGCGTTCTCGGTGGGCTGGCCCACGGTGTTGGACAGGTACCACTGGTCGAGACGCTCGTCGAGCGTGCATCCGAAGGGGTGCAGGAAGACGATCGCTCCCGTCTCCTCGGCACGCGCCCACAGCGGCTCGTACGCCGGATCGGACAGCTCCCGGCCGGGGGCGTGACTGGAGATCTCCACCCCGCACAGGCCCTGCCGCAGCGCGTGGTCCAGGGCGGCGACGGTGAGACCGGGATGCTGCAGAGGGACCAGCCCCAGACCGCGCAACCGGTCCGGTGCCTGTGCGCAATGGGCCGCGGTGGCCTCGTTGGCGAGGTGGCACACCTTCTCGGCCGTCGCCGCGTCCGCCCAGTAGTGGTAGTGCGAGGGCGAAGGGCTGACCAGCTGGACGTCGACGCCCTGCGCGTCCATGGCCGCCAGCCGCACGGTCACGTCGGTCAGGCTCGGCAGCCGGTCGCGGACCATGGGACCGCTGACCGCCAGCGCGGCGGCACCGTTGCGGCGGGCGTCGAGCTCCCTGGCCTGCGCGTACCCGGGCAGGTCGGCGACGAACGCCTCGATCCGGGGGAGGAGGACGTGGGCGTGCACGTCCACGGTGGGCGTGGTCACGGCAGCTCCCTGAGCATCGTCATGGTGCGGGCCATCAGGCCGGGCACATCGGCGTCCCGGACGCCGTCGAGCTGCCACCGGCCGATCTGCACCGATGCCTCCACGACCGGGCGGACCCGAGCGATCCGCCGCTCGTAGTAGGCCTGCAGCAGTTCCTCGTCCCACTCCCCGGCCTCGGTCAGCAACTGCGCGAGGACCCAGGCGTCCTCCAGCGACAGCGCCGCGCCCTGCGCGAGCGTGGGCGGGCAGCAGTGGGCGGCGTCCCCGACCAGGACGACGCGGCCGCGGTGCCACGCCCCCTCGACCAACAGCCGGTCGAACCACGTGTAGTTGACCTGGGCGGGGTCGGTGATGGTGGCCGTGATGGCCGGCCAGGCACCCCCGTACGCGGAGGCGAGGCGGCGCATCTCCCGCGCGTACGCATCGGGCGCGATGGAGGCGCGGTCGCGGTTCTCCTCGACGACGTAGGCGTACAGCGTGGTGTCGCCGGTGGGGCAGTAACCGGCGATGAACGCCGGGCCGCCGTAGGCGAGATCGGTACGCTCGACGCCGAGGGGGCGCGGGGCGGCGACGCGCCAGATGGCCATGCCGGTCGGTTCCGGCCGGTCCGTGATCCCGATCTGCGCGCGGGTGGCCGAACCCAGTCCGTCGGCCCCGATGACCAGGTCGTAGTGGTGCTCGCCGCCGTCGCTCAGCCGGACACGGACGCCGGTCGCGTCCTGGTCCGTGATGGTCGCCGTCGTGCCCAGGCGGACGGTCGCACCACTGGCGCGTACGGCGTCGATCAGGATCTGCTGCAGGTGCGGGCGCTGCATGCCCACCGTCGCCGGCAGGTCGTCGCCGCCGGTGCGCAGGTCGCGCTGGACGTGCAGGACGCTGCCGTCGGGGGCGGTGATCCCCACGGAACCGAAGGGGAAGCCGGCAGCCTTCACCTGCTCCCAGACGCCCAGTTCGCGCAGCACCCGAAGGGCGTTGCCCTGCAGCGTGATACCGGAGCCGGCGGTGGCGTTCCAGTCGTCCTTCGCCTCGACGAGGTCGACGTCGATCCCGGCGCGGCGCAGCAGGACCGTGACGGCGTTGCCGGCCGCTCCGCCGCCGATGACCAGGACCTTGCGGGGTGTGTTCATGGGGAACTCCCTTGTACCTGGGGCCGGTGGCCCCGGACCTACTTGACGGCGACCGGGTTGACGGGTGACCCGACGGCTCCGGTGATGGGCAGGGGGGCCGCGGTGAGCCAGAACTCGTACACGCCGTCGGCGGCGCAGTCCTCGGCGAGGGCGTCGAGGTCCCACATCTCGCCGATCAGCAGACCGATGTGCGGGATGGCGACCTGGTGGAGCGGCTGGAAGGCGTGGTCGAACTCGTTGGGCCGCACCTCGAAGCCCCAGGTGTCGGTGGCGATCGCGGCGATCTCGCTGGTGCGCAGCCAGGACGCCGTGGTGAACGACAGCCCCGGGGCGGCCCCGCCCGCGTAGTCGCCCCACCCTTCCCGGCGCACCCGGGTGAGCTGCCCGGTGCGGACGAGCGCGATGTCGCCGCGGCCGACGGTGACCCCGTGCGCCTCGGCGGCTGCCACCAGGTGCTCCTCGGTGATGGCGAACCCGTCGGGCAGTTCACCGTTCTGGCCGAGCGTACGGCCGATGTCGAGGAGCACGGCGCGTCCGGCGATGTGCGGTGCCATGTGCTCGATGCCGGTGACCTGGTCGCCGTCGGAGGTGACGACCTTCTCGGCCGGACGGCCGTTCCACGCCTTGCCGTGGTCGAAGATGTGGCCCAGGCCGTCCCACTGGGTCGAGCACTGCAGCGGCATCGCGATCACGTCGTCGGCGCCGCCGATGCCGTGGGGGAGTCCTTGACTGCCCAGGGCCGCGTCCGTACCCGTGTCGAGCATGGTGTGGACCGGGTTGGTGCGGCGGCGCCAGCCCTTCTGCGGTCCGTCGATGTCGAAGCGCTGCGACAGCGAGAAGCTGACGCCCCGGCGGACGAGCGCGGCGCCTTCCCTGCGCTTTCCCTCGTCGAGGAAGTTGACGGTGCCCAGCCGGTCGTCCTCGCCCCAGCGGCCCCAGTTGGAGCACTCCTCGGCGGCGCGGGCGATCGCGCCGGCGGGATCGGCGCGGTTCACGCTTCCTCCGCGAGACAACGGGTGCGCTGGGCACCGAGGCCGGTGATCGAGGCGTCCATGACATCGCCGTCGCGCAGCAGCCGGCCCCAGTGCATGCCGTTGCCCGCCGGTGAGCCGGTGAGCACGAGGTCGCCCGGCAGGAGCTGGGCGCTCTGGGAGGCGTAGGACACCATGCGCGCCACGTCGAAGATCATGTCCTTGGTCGACTCGTCCTGCATGACCTCGCCGTTCAGCCTCAGGGTCAGCTGCAGGTCACCGGTGTCGCCGACGGACTCGGCCGGCACGATCCACGGCCCGAGCGGAGTGAAGCCCGGAGCGTTCTTGCTGCGCAGCCAGTCCGTCCCGATCTGCGGCATGTCCCTGCGGAACACCGTGGCCCGGTCCGTGAGGTCGTTGGCGATGGTGTAGCCCGCCACGTACTCCAGCGCTTCGGCGGGCGACACCCGGTGGGCCGGCCTGCCGATCACCGCGGCGAGCTCCAGCTCCCAGTCCGGCTTGGCGGCCCAGGCGGGGAGCGTGACGTCGTCGTAGGGGCCGGTGACCGAGGTGGGCAGCCCGATGAACACGTACGGCAGGTCCTCCGCGGCCCGCCGGTCCATGATCTCGGCGGCCTCGGCGCGCGCCTCCTCCTCGGAGCGCCCGTCGGCCGGGTCGCGGTGTGCGACGTGGAGGTCGATGACGTGCTGGCGGTAGTTGGCCCCGGACTGGAAGATCTGCCGCGGTTCGACGGGAGCGAGGACATGGAAGTCCGCCAGCGGCCGGCGGGGCGGTTCCGTGCCGGCCGCGAGTTCCCGCAGCCGCGGGAGGACGGCCGGCCATTGCTCCAGCAGCCCCCGCATCGTCAGGGCCGGGTCGGCCAGGGCGGTACGCAGGTCGAGAACCTGTCCCTCGCGGTCGACGAGAGCAGGGAAAGCCAGGCCGTCGGCGGCCGAAAGAGTGCCGAGAGCGAAAGGCCCGGAGAAGGGCTCACTAGCCATTTCAGGTTTCACCGAGATGTCCTCCTGATTGCGGTGCAACTAATCTGGACCCGCTCCCGCAATCAGGGAAATCGATTATGTGGATCATGGTCATCCGTGCGGCGAATAGTCCGTGGTCCAGCCCTCCGGACAAGGACATCGCGAAGTGAACCTGGCCAGCCTCGACCTCAACCTCGTCGTCGCGCTCCGCGCCCTCCTCGAAGAGCGCAACGTGACCAGGGCCGGGCAGCGGGTCGGGCTCAGCCAGCCCGCGATGAGCGCCGCCCTGGCCCGGCTGCGCCGGCACTTCGGTGACGAACTCCTCTCCCGGGTGGGAAGCCAGTACGAGCTCACCGCCCTCGGCCAGGTCCTCCTGGACCGCACCGCCACCGCCTACGACGTCCTCGAACGGCTCTTCGCCAGCCAGGCGGCCTTCGACCCGGAGACGGAGACCCGGGAGTTCCGCCTCGTCGCGTCCGACTACGCCGTCGACGTCTTCGGGGTCGAACTCGCCCGTGTCGTCCACGAAGAGGCCCCCGGCATACGGCTGCGCTTCACCCGCACCCCCATCACCGTCGTGGACGACACCGCGAGCCTGCTCAGCGCCACCGACGGACTGCTCATGCCCCACGGCGTCATCAGCGACTTCCCCGCCACCGATCTGTACGACGACCGGTGGGTCTTCGTCGTCTCGACCGACCATCCCAGCGTCGAGGACCGGCTCACCCGCCAGGACCTGGCAAGGCTTCCCTGGGTCACCTATCAGCGCACCTACGACGCCCCCGCCGTGCGCCAGTTGGGCATGCTCGGGATCGAGCCGCGCGTCGAGGTCTCCGTGGACAGCTTCCACGCCCTGCCGGCGTTCGTCGCCGGCACCCGCCGCATCGCCCTCGTGCAGGCCCGCCTGGCCCGGCTCCTCGCGCCCCTCGCCGCCGTCCGCGTGGTCGACCCCCCGTACGAAGCCGTCCCGCTGCGCGAAGCCCTCTGGTGGCACCCGGTCCACACCCACGACGCCGCGCACATCTGGCTGCGCGAGACCGCGGCCAGGGTCGGCCGGCGCATCGCCGGCTCGGACACATGAGCCCCTGCGCACGGTCGGCGCGGCCCATCCACCCCATGGATGGGCCCCATTCCGAACCCTGATGACGCAGGGGGTGGGCAGCGCTGCTTCCGGCGCGCATAGTCGAGGGCGCCCCCAAAACCGGAGCCGCCCCGCACGGGCGGGCCCACCCGGCCGCGGTCCCCTCGTTTCCCTCGCTTCCCTCGTGTCCGGAGTGTTGTCGCATGCCCGCACCTCTCGCCTCCCGGTCCTCCGGCCACGGCCCCGCCGGCCCGCGCGCGGCACGGAGGGGAACCGGGGTGCGTTCCGGGGGCGCGGCTACCGGGGGTGCGGCGCGGCGGTGCTGCGCCGCACCACCAGCCGGGGGGTCATCGTGGTCCGCATGGCCCGGTCGCGCCGGCCCTCGACCCGTTCGATCAGCATCCTGGCCGCGGCGGTCCCCATGGCGTGACCGGCCTGGTCGACGCTGGTGAGCCGGACCGGAGCGAGCGAGGCGATCGCGGTGTTGTTGTAGCCCACGAGCGAGATGTCCTCGGGGATGGACAGGCCCAGGTCGTCGGCGGCGCGGTAGATGCCCAGCGCCGCGACGTCGGCTCCGGTCAGGATCGCTGTGGGCCGGCCCGCCCCGGACAGCAGGGCGAGGCCTGCCGCGTGACCGCCGTCGTCGGAGTAGGCGGCGTGGTGCACGCGTGCGCGGCCGGCGAGGCCGTGGCGGTCCATGGCGTGGAGATATCCGTCGGTCAGCGCGATCTCGGGGGTCCGCTGCCAACGACCGGATTTGTTGCCGGCCGCCGAGACCAGCGCGATGTCCTCGTGCCCGAGCGACACGAGGTGATCGACCACCAGCGCCGCGCCGAGATCGTCCGCGTCGACGACCGAATCGTGTACGTCGGAGGAGTCGTGGTGGCCGATGACCACCGTGGGCGTGGCCGCCGCCGTGGCGAGCACTTCGGAGCGCGGCGTCCCCGGGGCGATGAGGATCAGCCCGTCCATCCGACGGTCCACCATCGACCGGATGGTGCGGGCCTGTTCCTCCGCGCTGAAGCCGGCGGCGCCGATCAGCACGGTGTACTCGCTCTCCTTCAGCTCGTCGCGGATGCCGTCGAGGATGTCGGCGAAGAACGCGTTGCGTACGTTGTCGAGCAGGACGCCGATCGTGTACGTGCGGCCCCGCATGCCGCGGGCGGCGGCATGGGGGCGGTAGCCCAGTTCCGCCATGGCCGTCCGGACGCGTTCCTGCATCCCCGGACTCACGCCGTAGGCGTTGCGCATGACCTTGGACACGGCCGCGGTGGATACGCCGGCATGACGGGCCACGTCGGTGATCGTCACCCGCTTGGTGTTCTTGGGCGAACTGTCCGCAGCCATGGGGAAATCGATCTCCTCGCTCAGTGCAACGTTCTACGCCGATGGCTCCCGAAGGGTCTCCTTCGATCGACCGGAGCATGGTGATGTTACGTGTCTGTGTCTTGACTGCGCCAGCAGAGTGGCGCCATGGTGTTGCCCACTTGGATGGAGAACGTTCTACACGACTCCGTTTGTTGCGGCTCTTCTTGCCACGCGGTGCCCGTCTCGGCGCCCCCTCTTCTCTCACGATCTCCGGGAGTCACCAGTGCCCCACCGCATGATCCGCGCCCGCCGTGCGCGACTGACCCTCCTCTCCGCCGGTGTCACGTCCCTGGCCGTCCTCGCCACCGCCTGCGGCGGCAGCGGCAGCGGCACCTCCGCGGCGCCGAAGGACTTCAAGTACCTCAGCGTGACGGAGAACACGACCACCCGGGCGACGCTGACCGCGCTCTCCAAGGGCTCCTGCAAGGCGGAGAACGACACCCTCCCGCTCAAGGTCGAGACCGTTCCGCAGGCACAGCTGGACCAGAAGCTCCAACTGCTCGCCGGCCAGAACGCCTTGCCGGTCCAGTTCGCCGCCGGCAACGCCCCCGCGCTCACCAAGCAGCTCGCCGAATCGGGCAAGGTCGCCTCCCTCGACGCCGAGCTGGAGCGCCTCGGCGTGGCCGACCAGCTGGAGCCGGCCGCCGTGTCCACGATCAAGGCGCTGTACGGCGGCAAGCTGGAGGTGCTGCCGTACGAGTACAACATCGAGGGAATCTTCTACAACAAGAAGATCTTCAAGGAGAACGGGATCACGGTTCCCGGCACATGGGACGAGCTGGTGGCCGCGTCGGGCAAGCTGAACTCCAAGGGCGTCCAGCCGTTCTCCGCCTCCGGGGCCCAGGGCTGGCCGCTCACCCGCCTCATCAGCGGCTACCTCTACCGCAGCCTCGGCCCCGACGCCCTGGACGCGGTCGACGTCGGCTCGGCCCAGTTGACCGACCCCCAGTACGTGAAGGCGGCCGAGGAGGTCGCCGCTCTCGGGAAGAAGGGCTACTTCGGCAAGGGCGTCGGCTCCATCGACTACGACACCGCGATGAACCAGTTCCTCACCGGCAAGTCCGCCATGTTCTACATGGGGAGCTGGGCGCTGGCCAACATCTCCGACCCCGGGCAGAACAAGGTCGGTGCCGAGAACGTCGGTTTCATGCCCTTCCCGGCCGTCAAGGGCGGAGCCGGGTCCGTCGACCAGTACCCGTCCAACGTCGGCCTGGCCATAGCGCTCAACTCGAAGAGCTTCGACAAGAAGACCGACGCGTGGGTCACGTGCATCGCCAAGAACTACGGCAGCACGGCCCTGAAGGACCACGGCTCCATCTCCGGCTTCAAGGTCAACACCCCGGTCCAGGACGCCAACGCGGTCACCAGCAGCGTCCGGAAGACGATCAGCTCCTCCAAGCAGAACGTCCTGTGGTTCGAGGCCCTTTTCAGCACCAAGGCGACCACGGTCAGCCAGACCAACGCCGCCGGTCTCGTCAACGGCAGCGTGAGTCCCGAGCAGTTCATGGAGACCGTCCAGGCCGCTCTCGGCAGTCAGTGACCCCGTGGTCCGGCGGCCCGCCCCGCACGGCGGGCCGCCGGCCACCGGCCGGCCCTCACCAGAAACGAAGTGGACACCACTCATGCACCGCGTACTCGGTGACCGCAGGGCGATCATGATCCTGCTCGGTCCCGCACTCCTCGTCTACACACTCGTCATGCTCGTCCCGATGGTGTGGTCGCTCGGGTACTCCTTCACCAAGGGCAACCCCATCGAGGGCTTCACCGGGAACGGTCCGGCCAACTTCACCCGGCTCCTTTCCGACCAGGCCGTCCACGACGCCCTCCGGTTCACCCTGAAGTACGCGGTCATCGTCACCGCAGGCCAGATCGTCGCCGGCTACCTCCTGGCCCTGCTCTACGTCTTCTTCCTCAAGAAGGCATCCGCGCTCGTCCGCACCCTGGCCTTCTTCCCCGTCGTCCTGCCCACCGTCGCCGTCGGCCTGCTGTTCCAGAAGCTCTTCCAGGTCGCGCCCCAGCCGGGTCCGGTCAACTCCCTGCTCAACGCCGTCGGAATCGACTCCATCGACTTCTTCGGAAGCGCCGGCAGCGCCTTCTGGGTCCTGATCATCATGGACATCTGGCGATCCATGGGCTTCTACGCGGTGCTCCTCTTCGCCGGCCTCGTCGACATCCCGGACGAGGTCCTCGAATCGGCCCGCCTCGACGGAGCCTCCGGTCTCCGTCTCATCCGCCACATCGTCCTGCCGTTGTCCCTCCCGGTACTCATGTCATCGCTGATCTTCAGCATCAACGGCACCCTGAAGGTCTTCGACTCCGTCGTCGCCCTCACCAACGGCGGCCCCGGCAGCGGCACCACCCCGCTGACCCTGTACATGTTCCAGACCTCGTTCACCTACAGCGACTACGGCTACGGCAGCACCATCGCGCTGCTCCTCACCGTCGTCTGCCTCCTTGTGAGCCTGGCGGTCTACCGCGTCTCGCGACGCGACATCACGGAGGTCTGAACACCATGACCATCGCCACCCCGCTGAAGACCACCGGGGCCGGACACCGGCGAACCGGAGAACCCGTGCAGCGCGCCCGCAGGACCGGCGGCCGCCTGTGGACCCGGCTCGCCGTGACCCTCCTGCTGGTCATCGAGGTCTACCCACTGCTCTGGATGTTCCTGACCTCACTGAAGTCCAACAGCGACTACCTCGACAACTCCACCTGGAGCCTTCCCACCACCTGGGAATGGGGCAACTACGCCGACGCGTGGACCACCGGGAACATCGGCCTCTACATCAGGAACAGCCTCCTGGCCGTCGTCCCCGCCCTGCTCCTCATCCTGCTCCTCGGCACCGCGGCGGGCTTCGCCCTGCAGGTCATGGTCTGGAAGGGCCGCAGCCTGACCCTCCTGGTCTTCCTCGCCGGCATGATGGTCCCGCCGCAGATGATCCTGCTGCCCCTGTTCACGGTCTACTTCCAGGCAGGCCTCTCCGGCACCCTGTGGCCGCTCGTCCTCACCTACACCGGAACCGGCCTTCCGCTGACCGTCTTCATGATGGCCACCTACTACAGGACCGTTCCCCGGGAGCTCTTCGAAGCGGCCACCATCGACGGCGCCGGCATCCTGCGCGCCTTCTGGACCATCAGCGTGCCCCTGGTCCGCAACGCACTGCTCACCGTCGGCCTGGTGCAGTTCTTCTTCATCTGGAACGACCTGCTCATCGCCCTGACCTTCACCAACAGCCAGGACCTGCGCACCATCCAGGTCGGCCTCCTCAACTTCACCGGCGAATTCGGCGCCACCCAGTACGGCCCGCTGTTCGCGGCCATCTGCATCAACGTCCTCGGCACGCTCGTGATCTACCTCTTCCTCAACCAGAAGGTCATGAAGGGCCTCACCTCCGGAGCGGTCAAGGGCTGACCCGCCCTCGCACACGCCCTCCCGAGCCCATGAAAGGCCCCTCCATGCACTCCCTCCAGCCCTCCCCGGTGCGCTTCGAGCACCTCTCGAACGGTCTGGGAATCGGCACCCGCACCCCCCGCCTCTCCTGGACACCCGCTGCCGAAGGCGGCAACCAGCGCGCCTACGAGATCGAGCTCCGACGCGGCGGACGGACCCACCGAACCGGGTGCGTCGCCGCCTCCGGCCACACTCTCGTGCCGTGGCCCGGAAAACCGCTCACCTCCCGCGAGCAGGCCGCCGTCCGCGTACGGACGTGGTCCACGGCCGCCGGCAAGCCCTCACCGTGGAGCGAGTCCAGCACCGTCGAGGCGGGTCTCCTCGAACCCGAGGACTGGACCGCCGTTCCCGTCGGGGCGAACTGGGAGGAGGACCCGACAGCCGAACGCCGGCCGGCCCGCGTCCGCAAGGACTTCCTGGCCGCCGGCAAGCCGATCGCACACGCGCGGCTCTACATCACCGCCCACGGCCTGTACGAAGCCGAGCTCAACGGCCACCGGGTCGGCGACGAAGCCCTGGCCCCCGGCTGGACCGTCTACCACCACCGCCTGCGCTACCGCACCCACGACGTCACCTCACTCCTCGTCCCCGGAGCCAACACCCTCGGCGCCTGGCTGGGAGACGGCTGGTACCGGGGCACGTACGGCTTCGACGGCGGCACCCGCAACATCTACGGCACCGACCAGTCCCTCATCGCCCAGCTCGAAATCACCTACACCGACGGCACCGTCACCGTGGTCGCGACCGATCCCACCTGGCACGCGGCCTTCGGCCCCATCCTCACCAGCGGACTGTACGAGGGCGAGACCTTCGACGCCCGGCTCGACGACCCCCACTGGGCCACCCCGTCCGCGTCCCCCGACGGCTGGACGCCCGTACGGACCGGAAGCAGAGACACCAGGACACTCGTCGCACCGGAAGGCCCACCGGTCCGGTGCACCGAAGAGATCCCCCCGGCCTCCGTCAGCCGCACCCCCGACGGCCGCTACCTGCTCGACTTCGGACAGAACCTGGTGGGCCGGCTGCGCATCACCGCCGACGGACCCGCCGGCACCACCCTCACCCTCCGGCACGCCGAAGTCCTCCAGGACGGAGAGCTCGCCACCCGCCCGCTGCGTGACGCGCGGTCCACGGACACGCTGGTGCTGCCCGGCAACGGCCCGTACACCTGGGAGCCGCGCTTCACCCTCCACGGCTTCCGCTACGCCGAGATCAGCGGCTGGCGCGGAGAGCTCGCCCCCGGCGCCGTGACCGCACGCGTCCACCACACGGACATGCGCCGCACCGGCTGGTTCGAGTGCAGCGACCCCCTGGTCAACCGCCTCCACGAGAACGTCCTGTGGAGCATGCGCGGCAACTTCGTCGACATACCCACCGACTGCCCTCAGCGCGACGAGCGCCTGGGCTGGACCGGAGACCTCCAGGTCTTCGCGCCCACGGCGAGCTTCCTCTACGACTGCGCAGGCATGCTCAACTCCTGGCTCACCGATGTCGGACTCGAACAGCTCCCGGACGGCACCATCCCCTGGTACGTCCCCGTCATCCCCGGTGAACCGATGTGGACGCCCATCCAGCCCGGCGCCGCCTGGGGCGACGTCGCCACACTCACCCCCTGGGCCCTCTACCAGCGCTTCGGGGACCTGGAACTCCTGCGCCGCCACTACCCCATGGCCCAGGCCTGGGTCGACCTCGTCGAGAAGCTCGCCGGCCCCGACCGCCTCTGGGACACGGGCTTCCAACTCGGCGACTGGCTCGACCCCGCCGCCCCTCCGGACGATCCGGGAGCAGGCCGCACCGACCGCCACCTCGTCGCCACCGCATACTTCGCCCACTCCGCGCGACATCTCGGCCACGCCGCTCGCGAACTCGGCAACAGCAGCGACGCCGCCCGCTACGGCACCCTCGCCGACGAGATCACCTCAGCGTTCCGGGAACGCTACGTCCACGACGACGGCCGCATGGTCAGCGACAGCCCCACGGCCTACTCGGTGGCCATCGCCTTCGGCCTTCTGGACGCCACCCGCCGTCAGGCGGCGGGCGACCGGCTCGCCGAACTCGTCGACCGGGACGACGCACGCATCGCCACCGGCTTCGTCGGCACCCCCCTCATCTGCGACGCCCTGACCGGCACCGGGCACCTCGACACCGCCTACCGCCTGCTCCTGCAGACCGACTGCCCCTCGTGGCTCTACCCCGTCACCATGGGCGCCACCACCATCTGGGAACGCTGGGACAGCCTCCGTCCCGACGGAACCCTCAACCCCGGCGGCATGACCTCGTTCAACCACTACGCCCTCGGAGCCGTCGCGGACTGGCTCCACCGGGTCGTCGGAGGCATCGAGGTCACGGCACCCGGAGCCACCGCTCTCGCCTTCCGGCCCCGTCCCGGAGGCGGCATCACCTGGGCACGGACCCGCTACGAGACACCTCACGGAACCGCCGCCCTGTCCTGGGAGACCGGCCCGGCCGGCCTGGAAGCACAGGTCACCGTCCCTCCCAACTGCACCGCCGTCGTCGAACTGCCCGGCCGCGCTCCCGCGACGGTCGGCGCCGGGGTGCACACCTTCACCACGACGAGCGGTGACTGAACGGAACTCCGGAAAATCCGGCACCCAAGGTCCGCTCACCCGCCACGCGTACCCAGCACCCGACTTTGGCGGGACCCGCCCGCCACCCGACCGTTCGGAGAGCCGCCGTGAACCGACGAACCTTCCTGTCCTCCGCCATAGCCACAGCCCTTGCCGCCGCGGTCACCCCCATCGGCCCCTCCCGGGCCGCAGCCGCGGCGGACCCCCACGCCCTTGAACGCGCCGACGAGGTGCTCGCCCGGATGACAGCCGCCGAGAAGGAGGCACTGGTCCGCTGCGACTTCGCGGCTCTCACCCATCTCGAAATCCCCGCGCTGACCATGGTCGACGCCTCCGCCGGACTCCGCGGCGAGCGGAACGTCACCGCCTTCCCCGTGCCCCTGGCGCAGGCGGCGACCTTCGACGAAGACCTGGCCCGTCGCATCGGTACCGCGATCGGGACCGAGGGACGCGCCAAGGGTTACAACACCCTTCTCGGCCCGACCGTCGATCTCACCCGCACCTGGCACTTCGGCCGCCAGGCCGAAAGCCTCGGAGAGGACCCCCTGCTCGCCGGCCGCCTCGGTACCGCCCTCACCACCGGAATGCAGAGCCGCCGGGTCACCGCCACCGTCAAGCACTTCGCCGCCTACACCCAGGAGGTGAACCGCTTCTTCACCGACACCCTGGTGTCCGACCGCGCGATGCACGAGCTCTACCAGGCGCCCTTCCGCCGTGTGATCGCCGCCGCGCCCACCACCTCGGTCATGATGGCCTACCCGAAGATCAACGGGACTTTCGCCACCCAGAGCCCCGCTCTCTTCGACGACGTCAAGAACCGCCTGGGCCTCAAGGGCTACACCGTCCCCGACTTCTGGGCCGGCGACGACCAGGTCGCCGCCACGAGGGCGGGCATGGACCTCGCCGGGCTCGGACCCGGCGGTGTGAAGCTGACCCCCGGGGCCCTCACCGGCGGCGCCGTACCCGCCGCCCGCCTCGACGACGCCGCCCGACGCATCCTGGTCACCATGTTCGCCAACGGCCTCGTCGACAACCCGGTCCCGGTCCCGGCCCAGGACGTCAGCACCGCCGAGCACAAGAGCCTCGCCCACGAAGCCGCCCTCGCCTCCACGGTCCTGCTCGCCAACCGGTCGTCCGCGCTGCCGCTGCCGGCCTCACTCACGTCGCTCGCCGTCATCGGCCCCGCCGGGACGGACGCCCTCACCGGTGTCGCCGGCTCCACCTACGTCGACCCCGGCGCCTGGACCGTCCCCCTGCAGGCCATCAGGGCCCGGGCAGGCAGCGGCATCAGGGTCACGCACTCCCAGGGCACCGTCGGCGACGTCCCCCTCACCACTGTCCCCGCCACCGCACTGCGCACGCCCAGCGGCGCCCCCGGCCTCCTCGGCCGGTACTACGCCACCCCCGAGCCGGCAGGCACTCCGGCCGCCACCCGCACCGACAGCGTCGTCGACTTCACCGCCACCCCGCTCGACACGCTCCCGGCAGCCTGGTCCGCGATCTGGTCGGGAAACCTGACGCCGACCCACTCGGGTACGCACCGCTTCTCCCTCCTCACCGCCGGAACCGCAACGCTCAAAATCAACGGCGCCACCGTCGTTTCAGGATCCCGCGGCACCAGGCGCTTCTACCTCGGCACCTACGACTACCCCCTGCAAGGCACCGTCGAGCTGACCGCCGGCGAGGCCGTATCCATCGAGCTGACCTACAGCAACGCCACCGCCGACTCCGGCACCTGCGGCCTCACTCTCGGCTGGCAGCCCGCCTCCCTGATCCCGGCCGCCGTCCAGGCCGCCGGCGATGCCGACGCCGCGGTCGTCTTCGTCAACCGCATGGCCGGCGAAGCCATGGACCACGAGCAACTCGGTCTGCCCGGGGACCAGAACCAGCTCATCGCCGACGTCGCCGCGGCCAACCCCCGCACGATCGTGGTCCTGAACACCGACGGACCCGTGGCGATGCCCTGGCTCGGCGAGGTGGAGGCCGTCATCCAGGCCTGGTACGGAGGCCGGGGCATGGGCTCGGCTCTTGCCGCCGTCCTCTTCGGTGACAGCGACCCCTCCGGCCGGCTGCCCGTCACCTTCCCCGCTGGATCTTCCCAGGGACCGGGCGCCACGACCGAGAGCTACCCGGGCAGGAACGGCACCGTCTCCTACGACGAAGGAACCGCGATCGGATACCGCTACTACGACGCCAAGGGGCAGCAGCCGCTCTTCCCCTTCGGCCACGGGCTCTCCTACACCACCTTCGCCCACGGCTCCGTCGAGGCGGCCTACGACGCCGTCGGCAGGACCGTCACCCTGTCGGTCACCGTCACCAACAAGGGCGATCGTCAGGGCACCGAAGTCGTGCAGGTCTATGCCACCCTGCCCGCCGCCGCGGCCGCCGAGCGGCGCAGGCTCGTGGGCTTTTGCAAGCTCACCCTCGCTCCGGCCGCCGCCCGGCGCATCACCTTCACCGTCCCGGCCGACGACCTGACCATCTGGGACGCCGGGACCTGGACGCTCGTCCCCGGCCTCTACACCTTCGCCACCGCACGGGACTCCCGCACCATGACGGCGCAGCGGACGGTCACCGTCAGCTGAGCGTCTCCCCGGCAACCCGCGGAAAACGCGGTACGGCTCACCTCCGCCCGGGCGGAGGTGAGCCGGAAGCGGGCCGCACAGGGCCTGGCCGTCCGGTGGGGACGACGCCGACGACGCGGTACGGGGGCGTGCCGCCGGATCTCCGTCATCGGCCGGCGACGGCTTCGCGAACCAAGGGCCACTGACCGGCGCCAGGTCAGGTCAGGACACCAGCAGGCTGCTTCAGGACGTTGGTACTCTCCGCATCCACGACGAGGTGGAGGAGACGACCGTGGGAACAGAGCCGCCGACGCCTCCGATTCGCTGGTTCAGAGCAACTGGCCTCGGAGCCCTCTTCGGGGGACCGGCCGCAGTGGTGTCCACTGTCGCGATCGGGAACGCATGGGCTGCTTGTGACATCGGCAACGGCCCGGCGAACGGCATGACTTTGCTGCTTCTGGCGCCCCTCATATGGATCGCCGCCGCGGTGCCATGGGTACTTCTGCACGCCACCCTCGGAAGGCGTCATCGCAGGACAGCCCTTGTCACGGGGCTCCTTCTCACCCTCTGGTCCACCTGGTTCCTTGTCACACGGCTCGGTATGCCGGACTCCTACCCCGCCCCGTCGTGCCCGGACAACGTCCCGCCCTGGTGGCCGGACTTCATCCCGGCATGACTGACTCCGGCGAGACCGGTGCCCCGCGCCGGACGAGGGGACTCGTAGGACGGCAGAGCGAATCGACGTGCTCACGCGGCTGATGCCGCCTCACCCGGGTACCGGGGCATCGCCGACCGGGATCCGGTGGAGCGCAGCCGGGGGAACGGCTCCCCAGGTGAGTACAAGAAGTCCATGGATCACTACGGAGCGGGGCGATCAGCGATTGCCCGGGGTGGTCCCGCCGGGGCCCCGCGCCGGCGAGGGTCCCGCCCCGGTGGGTCCGCCCACGACCGTGAGCAGGTCCACGACGAAGATCAGCGTCGAGCCCGACGGGATCAGCGTGGAGGGCGACTGTCTGCCGTAACCGAGACGCGGGGGAACGATGATCTCGCGCCGGCCGCCGGCCTTCATCCCCCGCACTCCCCGGTCCAGGCCCTTGATGGCCTTGCCCCCGCCCACGGCGAACTTGAACGGCCGGTCCTGCTCCCAGGAGGAGTCGAACTCCCTTCCGGACGCGAACGTGACCCCCACGTAGTGAACCTGGATGACCCTGCCCGGCTGCGCCTCGGGTCCGTCCCCCACCACGAGGTCGCGGACCGTCAGCTCGGTGGGCGGGTCACCCTCCGGAATCTCGATGCCGGGCTTCGTCGGTTCGTTCATCGCGGTCCCCTCGCTCGCCACCGGGATCCCTGCGCGGCCCGGCCGGACACATGGGCCTTCCATGCTGCAGACGATCACGCTACCGGCTGCGCACATCCGAGGGACGCACCCGAGGGGAGCCGCCCCGCAACCCCGGCCCTCCGAGAAGCCGGGTCGTTCGTCGGGGCACAACGTTCCGCTGCGCTACCTTGCGAATCCGATGACCGGAGCACGACTGAGAAGAGGAGGGAGCACCTTGTCGAGGACGAGCTCGGGCTTCCCGCCGGCGCAGGCGGTCGGACGCGGGGCAGCCTGGTACCGCGGGGACTGCCATGTCCACTCCGTTCACTCGGACGGGGAGCTCACCCCGGCGGAGCTGGCCGCTCGGGCACGCGCCGCCCGGCTCGACTTCATCGCGACGACGGAGCACAACTCGGCGGCAGCCCTGCACACATGGGGGCATTTGGCCGCTGATGACTTCCTGATCGTCCTCGGGGAGGAGGTGACCACGAGGACCGGGCACTGGATCGCGCTCGGCCTCCCTCCCGGCGAGGTCGTCGACTGGAACCACCAGGCCGGGGACGGATCTGTCGACAGGCGCCTGGACCAGGTCCATCGAGCAGGGGGGCTGTGCGTGGTTGCACACCCGCATGCGCCCTACCCGTCGGGCGACTTCGAGTTCCCCTTCCAGGGCTTCGACGCGGTCGAGGTGTGGAACGGGCTGTGGAGTTCGGACCGGCCCTGGAACGCCGACAACGAGGCGGCTCTCACGGAGTGGGGGCGGAGCCTCGCGACGGACATCCGAACGGGCTCGTGGCGGCCGGCGATGGGCAACAGCGACACCCACCTGGAAGGGCAGATCGGTGTCCCTCACACCGTCGTCTTCGCCGAGGAGCTGAACACCGAGGCGCTCCTGGCCGGAATCCGTGCCGGCCGCAGCTGGATCGCCGAGTCGGCGGACGTGGACGTGTCGTTCACCGCCCATGCAGATGGTCGCGTTGCCGGGGTCGGAGAACGGCTCGCGACCCTTGGGGGGCAGGTGGAAGCGCGGGCAACGGTACGAGGGGTGGCGGCGGGGACCGTCGGCTTCCACACCGACCGGGGGGAGGTTCACGGGGCGTCTCTCCCGGCCGACGGAGTGGGGGTGGTGCAGTGGGATACCACGGTGGAGGACTCGATGTTCATTCGTATCGAAGTCCGTCACCCCAACGGGCACGTCGCCGCACTTACCAATCCGATCATCCTCAGCTGACCGCTCCTCTCGCCAGCGCACCAGCTGCCTGATCGGCCCGGACCACCACGGGGCGGGCTGCTGTGCGTCGTCCCGGGGCGCACCACGACGCTCAGGGTGAACGGACGGGCCTGCGTCTCCACGCGTCCGGAGCTGTTGTCGCAGCTGACCGCCGTGGGCGAGCCGTCGGCCAGTGCGCTGGTGGTGGGCATCGAGGAGGTGCAACCGCACTGTCCCGAGTCGCTTCTGCGCAGTGGGGCCCGGAAGCCGGAGCAGTGGCTGCCGGCGGACGACCGGCCGACCTCCGCCGAGGTGACGCCGGCCCGGTTGCGGATGCCGGAGCCGGCGCTCGCCGACATCGAGCAGGCGGAGGCGGATTCGCTGAAGTACCGGTACGAGTGACGCGGCGGAGTGCCCCGCCCGGCGGGCGGGGCACTCCGGACCGGCGGCTCAGCCGTTGTCGGTGGTCACGAGGGACGCGCCCTCGTCGCCGGCCGCCCGGGGCGACAGGCGGAGCGTCAGCACCTGGAACGGGAGCAGGTCGATCCGCGCCTGCCCGTCCTCGACGGTGAGCGAGGCGACGGAACGGGTGTCGGCCGTCTCCTCCTCCAGCAGGTCGACCACCCGCACGGCGACCGCGTCGCCGAACTCCGGGCCGGGCCGCAGACGGGCCCGCCCGCGGCCTCCGCCGGCCTCGTAGAGCCGGACGATCACATCGCCCGACCGGTCCTCGGCGGCCTTCACCGTCTCCAGGACCACGGCCCCCGTCACCGGCTCCAGCGCGACGGGGAGCGGCACCGGGGCCAGCACCCGGTTGACGCGTTCGGCCACCGCCACCACGTCCCGGGCGTCGTCGCTCACCGCCAGCACCCAGCGCTTGACGTGCTCGCCCTGGTCGGTGTGCGGGTCGGGGTAGCGGGGCGCGCGGACCACCGAGGCCGCGACCTCGACGCCCGAACCGTCCCGGGCGGCCACCTCGTGGCCGTAGCTCCCGTCGTTGACCACGGCGATGCCGAAGCCGGGCTCGCCGACGTGCACATAGCGGTGCGCGCAGGTCTCGTACTGTGCCCAGTCCCACGAGGTGTTCTCGTTCAGCGCGCGCTCGACGTAACCGAACTGCGTCTCGAAACGGGCGGTGCGGGCCGCGACGTCGAGCGGCAGGGAGAGGGTGAGCAGCTGCTCGGACTCCCGCCAGTCGACCTCGACCCCGACCTCGACCTCCCGGCGGTCCGGCGCCACCAGGTACGAGACCCGTGCCGTGGAGCGGCCGAACGAGCGCGTGACCACCAGGCCCGCGAGGCCGCCGCCCTCCTCGGCCCGGACGGTCTCCCATCCGTCGACGCCGGTGAGGGGCCGCGCCGTACGCCGTGCGCCGCGGTCGACGTCCCAGGCGTCCCAGACCACGGGCTGGTCGCGCAGCAGCCGCAACTGGCCCAGCCGGGCCCCGGCGGGGACGATCTCGCGGCCGGTGGCCCGGTCGGTCCAGGAGACCACGGTGCCGTCCTCGTCGAGACGGAGCACGACGTGGTCCGTCTCGATGGTGCGGGCGGCCGCGTCCACCCGGACCGCCCCGGCCGGCTCGGCGACCGTCGCCGCTGCCGCCGTCGGCGCCTTTGCCTCCGCCCGCTCCGCGAGGGCGCGGGCCTCCGCCTCGATCCGTGCGTACGTGGCACGGGCCTCCCGGTGCACCCAGGAGATGGACGTGCCGGGCAGGATGTCGTGGAACTGGTGCAGCAGCACCCGCTGCCACAGCGAGGCCAGCTCCTCGTACGGGTAGGTGCCGCCGGCCAGCATGGCCCGCACCGCCCGGCCCTCGACCTCACGCAGCAGGCTCTCGCTGCGGCGGTTGCCCTGCTTCATCGCCACCTGGGTGGTGAAGGTCGCCCGGTGCAGTTCGAGCGCCAGCTCGCCGCGCCAGACCGGTGTCTCGTCCCCCGTCTCGGCGTGCAGGTCGGAGAAGAACGCCTCCGGGCGGCGCTGGGTGACGCGGGCGCTGCCTTCGAGGTCGGCGAGCCGGGCCACTCGGCCGAGCATCTCGCGGGTCGGACCGCCGCCGCCGTCGCCGTAACCGAACGGGACGAGGGAGTGGTCGGAGAGCTCCTTGTCGCGGAAGTTGCGCACCGCGTGGGCGAGCTCGCGCGGGGTCACCTCGGCCCCGTACGTGTCCACGGGCGGGAAATGGGTCAGCAGACGCGTGCCGTCGATGCCCTCCCACCAGAAGGTGTGGTGCGGGAAGTCGTTGGTGTCGTTCCAGGAGATCTTCTGGGTGAGGAAGGATTCGAAGCCGCCGAGCCGGGCCAGCTGCGGCAGGGCCCCGGAGTAGCCGAAGGAGTCGGGCAGCCACAGGATCGTGTTGGCCGAGCCGAACTTCTCCCGCATGTAGCGCTGGCCGTGCAGGATCTGACGGACCAGCGACTCACCCGACGGCATGGTCACGTCCGACTCGACCCACATGCCGCCCACGGGGACGAACCGTCCCTCGCGGACCCGCTCCACCACCCGCTCGAAGACCTCGGGGGCGTGCTCCTCGATCCAGGCGTACTGCTGAGCGGAGGACATCGCGTAGACGAATTCGTCGAACTCGTCCATCAGGGAAAGCGTGTTGGCGACCGTCCGGGTCACCTTGCGGGCGGTCTCGCGGACCGGCCACAGCCACGCCGAGTCGATGTGCGCGTGCCCGACCGCCGTCGCCCGGTGCGCGGTGGCATGGGACGGACGGGCCAGCACGTCGCGCAGGCGGTCGCGGGCACGATCGGCGGACGCCGCCAGGTCCTCCGGGTCGATCTCGTCGAGCGCGCGGTCCACGGCACGCAGCAGCCGGTGGTGGCGCGGCTCGTCGGCCGGGAGCTCGGCGGCGAGTCCGGCGGCGACCTCCAGATCGAGGGCGAGTTCGTACAGGCCGCGTTCGAGTACGCAGATCTCGGCCCGGCGCAGCCGGTAGCACGGGGCGTCGCCCGCCGTCTCCTTCTCGCCGGCCGTGACCGGGCGGAAGGGCGGCACCTCCAGCAGCAGCGGGTTGGAGGCGGCCTCCAGGTAGAGGGTGAACTCCTCGCCCGGGGCCGCGACCCCGGTCAGATCGACCCAGCGGTTCTTCGGGTTGAGGGCCTTGAGGATCCGGCCCTCGGCCGTCATCACCAGGCCCTCGCACTGGAAACCGACCGAGTGGTCCTCCCAGCCGAGGTCGACGATGAGCTCGGTGCGCTCACCCTCGGCGAGGCCGGCGGGCACGGTGCCGGTGATGCGGAACCAGGTGGTCCCCCAGGCCGGTCCCCATTCCCGGCCGACCTGGAAGGGCAGGTATTCCGGGGTCTCGCGGGCGGGGTCCGGGGCGATGCCGAGTGCGTGGGCGGCCGGCACCGGCTCGCCCTGCCCGCCGTCGACGGCCCAGGCGTGCAGGGTGACCGGCGCGACGGGGCGATGGACGTACGGCGTGATCCGGTCGCGGACCACGCGGGCCACCCTGGCCTGGGTCCGGGTGGTGGTCGAGTGCATCGAACTCCCTTTTCGTGCTGCGGTGGTGCTGTGCGGTGATACGTGGTGCGGTGCGGTGGTGCGTGTGGCGGGGCGGACCGGGCCGCCCGGCCGGGACCGGGCGGCCGCGTCCGTCAGAGCACGGGCTCCGGTACGACGGTGTTGACCGCCTGGTACACGGCGCGTGGCGCGCCCTCGGGCACCCGGTGCAGCGCGGTGATGCCGCGGGCGGCCTGCGCGGGCGTCCCGACGGCCGAGGAGAGGACGAGCGCCGGGTGGGCGCCCTCGCGGGCCAGCCGCATCCACTCCTCGAAGACGGCGCCCCCCGGCCCGAGCGCGCCACGCGCCACGGGCACGTCGGCCTCGTCCACGTCCACGACGACCGCGGCCGTGCGGGGCGCGACCGCGGGCGGCGCGGTCCGCAGGTCGGCGATCACCTCGGCGAAGCGGCTGCCGATCGGCTTGGCGCGGCGCTCGGAGTCGATCAGGCCCAGGGTGTACTCCAGCTCCGGGAAGTCGCCGAAGCGGCGCGGCACGTCGTGCGAGCACCACCAGGTCACCCCCCACAGGCCGGCGGTCGCCGCGGCCGAGCGGACCGTGGCCTCCAGGAAGCCGGGTGCCTCCTCCGCGCTCATGCAGTTGAGCGGGGCACCCACCTCCTGCAGCCAGACCGGCCGGTCCGGGTCCGTGGCGAAGGCCCGGGACAGCTCGATCAGGTACTCCGCGTGGTGGTCGGACTCGAAGGACCGGCTGCCGTAGCGCTGAGCGGTGCCGTTGAACACCCACGAGTGGATCGACGTCATGGCGCCGTCGCGGGTGGCGTGCGCCGGGGTGAAGGGGTGACCGTCCAGGTACCACACGGCGTCGTAGGCGCTGTGCAGGTGCTCCTTGCCGGGCGCGCCCGTCTCGGCGGCGCCGAGGAGGGCGTCCAGCCAGCCGGTGACCTGCCCGGCGTCGGCGCGCATGGGGCTGGGGTGCGGGTCGCCGGAGAACTGGTTGAGCTCGTTGCCCAGGGTCAGCCCCAGGAAGTTGGGCTCGCCGGCCAGCGCCTCGGCCAGGGTGCGGACCAGCAGTACCTGGCCGGCCACGGCGTCCGGGTCGGTGAACATGTTGCGTCGGTGCCAGCTGTCCAGCCACGCCGGGACGAAGTCGAAGCTGGACAGGTGCCCCTGGAGCGCGTCCACGGAGGCGTCCAGTCCGAACTCGGCGGCGGCGGCGACCACCCGGCGCACGTCTTCGACGGCTTCCGGCCGCACCCAGGTGCGGTTGGGCTGGAGCACGGGCCAGAGCGGCAGCAGACGTACGTGGTCGAGACCCAGCTCGGCGAGGCCGGCGAAGTCGCGCCGGACCTCGTCCAGGTCGAGGCCCATCCAGGAGAACATCCACGTCTGGGAGGGGGTGTAGTTGGCGCCGAAGCGGAGGCTGCGGTGTGCGAGGGGGGTCATGGTGCGGTACTCCTGCAGTTCATCCGGTTCAGAGGCGGCCGCGCGCGGCGGCGCGTTCGGCGGGGCTGGGCCGCACGTAGGGGGTGTCGCCGAGTTCGGCCTGTACGCGGGCCAGTTCCTCGGTCAGCGTCTCGCGGACGGAGCGGTACTCCGGGTCGTGGTACACCGAGCGGAGCTCGTTCGGGTCCTTCTCCAGGTCGAAGAGTTCCCACTCGGGCGGGTAGGTGACGTTGTTGGTGTTGGGCAGGCCGAGCCCGTCCGCGTAGTAGTAGATGAGTTTGTGGCGTTCGGTGCGGATGCCGTAGTGCGCCCACACGTGGTGCATGTGGTCGTCGTGCTCGTAGTAGCGGTAGTAGAACGTGTCCCGGTGGGGCGCGTCCGGCTCGCCGGTGAGCATGGGCATGAGGTTGATGCCCTGCATGCGCGGGTGCTCGGGCACACCGGCCGCGGCCAGGACGGTCTGGGCCAGGTCCAGGCCGGACACCAGCGCGTCGGTGCTCTGCCCGGCGGGCACCCGGCGGGGGTAGCTGAGCAGGAGGGGGATGCGCAGCGACGCCTCGTCCATGAGGCGCTTGTCGAACCAGCCGTGCTCGCCGAGGAAGAAGCCGTGGTCTGCGGTGTAGACGGTGAGGGTGTCGGCGGTCTCGCCACGCGCCTCGACGTACTCGGCGAGCCGGCCGACGTTCTCGTCGATGGCGGCGACGCAGCGCAGGTAGTCGGCCATGTAGCGCTGGTACTTCCAGCGTGCCATGCCCCGGTAGTCCAGACCCTCCGGCGGGTCCTCCTTGAGGTCCACGTCGGCCAGGTCGTCGGCGATGCGCAGGTTGGCGTGGTGGACGGGGGTGGCCCGGCCGCTGTAGTCGTCGTCGAAGGTCTCGGGCAGCGGGATCGGGTCGGTGTACAGGTGCATGTGGCGCTCGTGCGGCATCCACGGGCGGTGCGGGGCCTTGTGCCAGACCAGGGCGCACCAGGGTTCGTCCGTGGGCTGCTCGTCCAGCCAGGCCGTCACCCGGTCGATGAGCAGGTCGGTGACGTAGCCCTCGTGCTGGACCGGGCCCTCGGCGGTGAGGAAGACCGGGTCGTGGTACGTGCCCTGGTCGTCGAGGATCTCCCAGTGGTCGAAGCCCTGCGGGTCGTGGCCCTCTCCGTGGCCGAGGTGCCACTTGCCGAACATGGCCGTGCGGTAGCCGGCGGCCTTGAGCTGGGAGACGAAGGTGGGCTGGCTCGCGTCGATCGGGGTGGCGAGGGTGGTGACGCCGTTGACGTGGCTGTAGGTGCCGGTGAGCACGGCCGCGCGGGCGGGGGAGCAGAGCGAGTTGGTCACCATGGCCTGGTCGAAGCGCATGCCGGCGTCGGCGATCGCGTCGATGTGCGGCGTGGTGTTCATCACCGAGCCGTACGCGCCGATGGCCGGGGCGGCGTGGTCGTCGGTGAGGATGAGCAGGATGTTGGGCCTGCGGTTCATGGGGTGGCCTTTCACGGTGCGATCGCCGGCGTTCTCGTTCTCGGTCGCAGGGCTGCTCATCCCTTGACCGCCCCCTCGCCGACGCCGCGGAAGAAGTACCGCTGGAGGGCGAAGAAGAAGATCACCAGCGGGAGGATCGCGACGACGGTGCCGGCGGCGATGACGCGCGGGTCTCCCTGGAAGGTGCCCTGGAGGTAGTTGAGGCCGACGGTCAGGGTGTACTTGCTCTGGTCGGACAGGACGATGAGCGGCCACAGGAAGCCGTCCCAGGACCCGACGAACGCGAAGATCGCGACCACGGCCGTGGTGCCGCGTACCGAGGGCACCGCGATGTGCCGGAAGCGCTGCCAGGCGTTGGCGCCGTCGAGGGTGCCGGCCTCCTCCAGCTCGTCCGGGATGCCGGCCATCGCGTTGCGCATCAGGAGCACGTTCAGCGCGCCCACCGCGGACGGCAGGATGACGCCGAGGAGCGAGTTGTTGATGCCCATGGAGAGGGTGAGCATGTACTTGGCGATGAGCACGACCTCGCCGGGTACGAGCATCGCGGTCAGGAAGACGGTGAGTGCCAGCTTCTTGCCGCGGAAGTCCATCTTCGCCAGGGCGTAGCCCGCGCAGGTCGCGCCGATGATGTTGGTGATCACCACCGACACGGCGATGATCAGCGAGTTCATCGCGTAACGCCAGATCGGCACGATGTCGGAGACCTTCGAGTAGGCGTCCAGCGACGCCTTCTCGGGAAGCAGCTGGGGTGGTGAGGAGTAGATGTCGACGCCGTGGCCCTTGAGGGACGTGGAGATCTGCCAGAGCAGCGGGCCCAGGCAGACGACCGCCATGAGGACGAGCGCGGCGTAGCGTGCGGTGTTCAGCGCGATGCGGCGTCGCCGGATGATGCGGCGGGCGGGTGTGGAGGGCGGCTCGACGATTCCCGACCCGCTCGGGGCGACGGTCATTTCTCGTTCTCCCGGTTCTGCATCCTGAGTACGGCGATCATCAGCCCGATGGTGATGACGAAGACGACGATCGAGAGGGCGGAGGCGTAGCCGACCTCCGCGTCGAGCCCCGTGCCGACCCGCTGGATCAGCATGACGAGCGTGATGGCCGATCCGCCGGGCCCCGCGGAGTTCCCCGACAGGACGTAGATCTCCGTGAAGACACGGAAGGCGGCCACCGAGGACAGGGCGGCGATCAGCACCATGGTGTTGCGGACGCCGGGGATGGTGACCGAGAAGAAGCGCCGCCACCAGCCGGCGCCGTCCATCGCCGCCGCGTCGTACAGGTCCTTGCTGACGTTGGTCAGCGCTGCCAGGTAGATGACCATGTACCAGCCGAGTCCGGTCCAGACCGTGACGAACATGGCGCTGCCCATCAGCAGCCAGCGGTCCGTCAGGAAGGGGATCGGGTCGGAGATGAAGCCCAGGGCCTCGAACGTCCCGTTGACCAGGCCCTGCGGGTCGAGCAGCCAGGTCCACATGATGCCGACGGCCACGGTCGAGGAGACCACCGGGACGTAGTAGGCGGTGCGGAAGAAACCGGCCCCCGGCAGCTTCGTGTTCACCAGCATGGCCAGCAGCAGCGGCAGGAACACCATGCACGGCACGACGACGACCATGTAGAGCGCGGAGTTCTCCAGCGCCCGCCAGAAGCGTTCGTCGTCCCACATGCGGGTGAAGTTGTCGAACCCGACGAACTTTCCGCCACGCAGCCGGGTGGCGTCGGTGAAGGCCAGGACGATCGTGTTGAGGAACGGGAAGACCGTGAAGATCCCCTCGCTCAGCAGCGCGACCGCCATGAATATCCAGGGGGTGAGCTTTCCGTGCCGGGCGGCGCGGCGGGCCGGGGCGGGGCGGGCCCCCCCGCGCGCGGGGGGGGGGGGGGGGGCTGCGTGTCCGCGCGCCCCCCCCCCCCCCGGGGGGGCCCCCGCGCCCATGTCCGGCTCCACGCCCCCCGGTATCCTGCGGATGTCCA
>NZ_JBEYCF010000067.1:0-34736 GCF_040632605.1 Streptomyces sp. NPDC019224
TGAGTGGGTGGCGCGAGGTGGACGGGGGCGGGGCCGTGCGCGTAACCCCAAAGGGGGACGCCGCACGTATCCTGAGGGCGTCTCCGACTGCCCGGCCCACGGGCCCCTTTCCCCTCCCCGCGCCGCCTCATGGAAGGGCCTCATGGCTTCCCGAGCAGCCGCCGGATACCTGTGGCAAGGCGTTGCGATGCTGCGCGCCACCACCAGCCCCGGGCCGGCAGACATCCCCCGCACCCTCGACCTGGACAACGTGGCCGTCACCCGCGGGTGGCTGAACCGCATCTGGCAGCGCGAGGACTTCCGCAGCGCGCTGGAGCCGGCCACCCCCGTCCTGTCCGACGCCATCGAGGCCGTCGTCCGGGGCCGGGAGACCGACCCCCGTCACGTTCGCCGCACCGCGCTGTCGACCCTCTCCTACCTCCTGCGGTGGCAGCACCGGCCGACACCGCTCGGCCTGTTCGCCGGCACCGCCCCGGTCTCCGTCGGACCCCGGGCGAGCGTGCGGTGGCGCGACAAGCACCGCGCGGCGATCCGCCCGGACGCCGAATGGGTCACCGAGATGGTTCTCCGGCTCCAACGCACCCCCGCGTTGTTGAAGCGGTTACCGCTCGTCGCCAACAACGCCGCTCGCGCCCGCGGTGACCGGCTCGTGGCGCCGGGTCCGCCCTCCGACGGCCACGCCGTCCTGCTGGCCCCGGTCGAGATATCCGTCCGCAACGCCCGGCCGGTCGCTGCTGCCATGGACGCGGCCCGCACCCCCATCGCCTACGGTGACCTTCACGACCACCTGAGCGACCACTTTCCGCAGGCCGCACCTGAGCAGATCGACACGCTTCTCACCAGCCTGATCGAGCAGCAGTTCCTCCTCACCAGCCTGTGGGCACCCATGACCACCGTCGACGCCTTCCAGCACTTGTGCCGCGAACTGGACCGGCTCCAGGCGGACGACGTCCCCGAGGTGCGGGACCTGGTCCACGCGCTGTACGCGCTGCGCGACGACCTGTCCGCCCACCAGCCGACGTTCTCCGACGCCAGCGTGAGCGCCGTCGCCGCGCGCATGCGCGCCCTCACCACCATCACCCCGACACCGCTGCTCATCGACACCGCCCTCGACTGCGAGACCCAGCTCCTGCAGGCCGTGATCGCGGAAGTGCAAGCAGCCGTGTCGGCCCTCTACCGGACCACCCCGCAGCCCTACGGCTACCAGCACTGGCGCGACTACCACCGCCGCTTCCGGACCCGGTACGGCGTCGGAACCCTGGTGCCGGTGATGGACCTGGTCGCCGACAGCGGCCTTGGCCTGCCCGCCGGATACGTCGGCTCCGAACGCGGCGCCGCCCTGAAGGTGCGCACCGACCGCGACGAACTGCTGCTTGCGCTGATGCAGCAAGTCCTCCTGGACGGCGGGCGTGAGCTGCGGCTGACGGACGACATGGTCGACGCCTTGGAGAAGGCCGCCGGAGAGGACGAGCGGTTGTTCGTACCCCGGGTGGAGGTCGCCTTCGAAGTCCACTCGCCCAGCATCCGGGCACTGTCCAGCGGTACCTTCGATGTCCTCCTCACCGCGGTCCCCCGCCCTGGCAGCAGCATGGCGGGCCGGTTCGCCCACGTCCTGCCGCCCGAGCATCAGGACGCGCTCGCCGCCACGTACCACGGGGCCCCGGACGCTCTCACGGCGCAGCTCGTGTTCCCGCCGCGCCGCCACCGCAACGAGAACGTCACCCGTACGCCGCGGCTACTGCCGCACGTCATCGAGCTGTCCGGCCCCCAGGAGACGGACGAGACGACGATCCAGCTCGCCGACATCGCCGTCACCGCGGATCCGCGCAGCTTCCACCTCGTGCAGCTCTCCACCGGCCGGCGCATCGACGTGCGAGTCCTGCACGCCCTGGAAGGGACCGGGAGAGGTGGGGTGAGGGGAGGTCACTGGTCTTGGCGGGAGCGTTGGGCGCGGAGGCGGGTGTCGGTGGCGTGAGGGGCGCTGAGGGTGTGGTGGGCGGGGATGATGCGGGCGGCGAGGGTGACGCCGCTGTCGATGCGGCAGGAACGGCCGAGGGCGATGCCGGGGCCGAGGGCGATGTTGTGGCCGGTCTGGGTCTGGTCGCCGATCAGGCCGCCGAAGCGGGGAGTGGCGCAGCGGTAGAGGCCGTCGTCGCCGCGGAGGATGACTTCACGGTGGGGGTGGCGCATGTCCTCGCTGATGTGGATGGCGGCGACGGTGACGGAGGAGGAGAGGTGAACTCCGGTGCCGACGAGGGTGCGGTTGAGTCCGATGCGATGGCCCAGGACGGTGTGCTCTCCGATGTAGGTGTGGGTGACTTCGCAGTTGAAGCCGATCTGGGCGCCGGCGGCGACGACGGCGGGGCCGCGGACGGTGGTGAATTCGTGGACGGTGGTGTGCGGGCCGAGGATGACCTCGTCGCCGATGATCGCGGTGGGGTGGACGCGGGCGGTGGGGTGGATACGGGCCTCCCCCAGGAGAGTGAGGGCGGCGGCGTGCAGGGCGGGCCAGCGGGCGAGGAAGTCGGCGAGGTCGTACCCGGCGAGATCGCCGTACGGGGTATCGGCCAGCGCGCCCTCGGTGGCGCTGGTCAGGTAGGTGCCAAGACGCAAAACGGGCACGGGAGTCTCCTTGGCTGGTGCGGTGGGCGGGGTGCGGGCGGCTAGCATCACGGGCTTGGGCTGGGCCGATGAACTGGTGGGAGTGTGTGGTGACGCGTCCGCGTGTGGGTGTGGCTGTGCTGACGATGGGCAACCGGCCCGCCGAGCTGCTGGCGCTGCTGGAGTCGGTGGCCAAGCAGGACGAAAGTGCGGCGCGGATTGTGGTGGTCGGCAACGGGACGGGCTCGCTGCCGGTGCTGCCCGCCGGGGTGGACGGAGTGGAACTCGCCGAGAACCGAGGGGTCTCCGGGGGGCGCAATGTCGCCTGGGAACGGCTGCGCGAGCACGGGGACGTGGACGTGCTGGTCGACCTCGACGACGACGGGCTGCTGGTCGACACCGACGTCATCCGGCGGATCGTGGACCTGTACGAGGCCGACCGGGGTCTGGGAATCGTGTCGTTCCGGATCGCGGACGAGCAGGGGCAGACGCAGCGCCGCCATGTGCCGCGGCTGCGGGCCAAGGACCCGATGCGCGGCGGCAAGGTCACCACCTTCCTCGGCGGCGGGCACGGCCTGTCGATGCGGATGCTGGAGGAGACCGGCGGGTGGCCGGAGGAGTTCTTCTTCACGCACGAGGAGACCGACCTGGCCTGGCGTGCGCTCGACGGCGGGTGGACGGTGTACTACGAGCCGAAGCTGCTGTTGCAGCACCCGAAGACCAGCCCGGCGCGGCACGCGGTGTACTACCGGATGACCGCCCGCAACCGGGTCTGGCTGGCGAAACGCCACCTTCCTGTTCCTCTCGTGCCCGTCTATCTCGGCGTGTGGACCGCGCTCACCCTGAGCCGCACCCGGTCGCTGGGCGGGCTCCGGGCGTGGGCGGGAGGGTTTGCCGAGGGGGTGCGCCGGCCGTGCGGGGCGCGGCGGCCGATGCGCTGGTCGACGGTGTGGCGCATGACCCGCCTCGGACGCCCCCCGGTCATCTGACCGGCCGCCCCGCCCGGCCGGCGGGGGCTACGCGCTGTTGGTGGGGGCGCTCATCCAGTCGGGGACTGCCGCCGGGTGCTTACGCAGCCAGGCCACGTAGCGGGCCACGCCGTCGGACAGGGTGATCGAAGGGGTCCAGCCGAGCATGGTCTGCATCCGGCGGGTGGAGGCGTAGCCGCCCAGCGGGTCGCCGGGCGGCATCGGCGTCTCCACCAGGCGGGTGCCCGGGTAGTGGGTGGAGACCAGGTCGGCGACGTCACGGACCCGGGTGGGCGTGCCGGTGCCGATGTTGAGGATTTCCGTGTGCGCCTGCGGGGAGACCAGGGTGCGCAGCGTCGCCTGGGCGATGTCGTCGACGTGGACGAGGTCGCGGACTTGGTGGCCGCCGCCGTTCAGATGCAGTGGCAGCCCGGCCTCGGCGCGGGCCGCGAACCAGGCCACCACCCACGAGTGCGAGCCCGGTTTGACGATCTGCGGGTCGCCGTAGACGGAGAAGTAGCGCACCACGGTGTAGGAGGTGCCGACCGCGCCGAGGGTGAGCGCGGTCTGCCGCTCGCCCCACGCCTTGGTGTTCGCGTACACCGACACCGGGCGCAGCGGCAGCCCTTCGTGGAACTGCGGGGCGATGCGCCCGTACACCGATTCCAGAAGCTGGCGCAGGGGCAGCAGGTCGGGGTTGTGGGTGTCTTCGGGGTTGCCGTCGCCGTAGACGCTGGCCGAGGAGACGTAGGCCAGGCGTTGGACGCGGTCGGTGGCGGCGACCGCGTCGAGCAGGACTTGGGTGCCGGTGATGTTGGTGTCGATCGCGGCGCGGGGGTTGCGGGTGCAGGCGGCGACATCCGCGAGGGCCGCCGCGTGGATCACGTAGTCGCAGCGGGCGACGGTGCGGGCCATCAGGTCGGCGTCGCGGATGTCGCCCTCGATGACGTCCTCGTCGGCGGGGTCGATGCCGAACAGGTCGCGGTAGACGTGCGGTGGGTAGGCGTCCAGCGTGCACACGGCGAGCGGACGGGCCCCGAGGGTGCGCAGCTGGGCGCAGAGCCGGGAGCCGATCAGCCCGGCTCCACCGGTCACCAGGACGGTGGCCCCTTTCAGCCGGTCCAACGGGTCAGCGGGAAGAGGAAGGGTGGGCATCATGATGCAGCAGCTCCTTCGGTAGCGTTTCGATGCCGTGGCAGCCGCCAGGAACCGGCGGGCCGCCGGCGACTGGCGCTCGTCCAGAACAGCGCCCCGGCCGCGTTGCTGGGCAGATGCTGGGGTGGTGGACGCGGTGGAAGAAGTGGAGGGCACCGTGCGCATGCATGGACACCGGCCGGTGTAAGTACACCTGGAGCGGCTGATCACGCCCTGCCGCAGGACCGCGGCCCGGTGTTACCGTCCCCTCAAGGAGCCGTCCCGCTGCGGAGGGAGCGCCGGTGGACATGAGGACAGAACCGATTCCGCTGCGCCAGCACCTGGGGTTACTCGGCTGGAGCTGCGAGCAGCTGATCGCCCGGGTGAACCAGCACCGCAACAGGCGCGGTTCCCTGCCCCTGCACCGAAAGTCGGCCTACCCGTGGATGCGCGGCGAGCGTCCGTCCGTCGAGGTGGCCGGTGACGTCCTGGCCGTCCTCGCCCAGCACACCGGCCGCCCGGTGACCGCCTCCGACCTGGGCTGGAACCGGCCGCGCCAGCGCCGACGGCCCCGGGCGCTGGACACCCCCTACGAGGCCACCGCCACTGAACTGCTCCGCGACACGCAGGGAGACACCCCCATGCACCGGCGTTCCTTCCTCCTGCTGTCCGGCGCCGTCGCCACCGCCCCGGCCCTGGACCTGCTCATGCACGGGGCGCCCGCCCTCGCGGCGGCGCAGGACGGCGACCTGGTCTCCGCACAGCTGACCGCCACGGTGGAACAGGCGGTACGGCAGGCGCGGGAGCTCGACGACAGCGAGGGCAGCGCCTCCATCCTGCTGTGGGCGGGCGGGCTCTGGCAGAACCTCGGCAAGCTGATCACCGAGAGCCGCTACCGCGATGCCGAAGGCGTGCGCCTGCACACCGCGTACATCGAGATGTCCGAGACATACGGATGGATGCTCTTCGACGCCGGTCACCACCCGCAGGCCCAGCGCGTCTACCAGACCGGGCTGCGGCTCGCCCGCGAAGCCGCCGACGCCTCCGGCGTGCACCACGCCACCGTTAACCTCCTGGCCTCGACCGCCTATCAGGAATCGTGGCTGGGCCAGTACCAGGAAGCCGCCACCCTCCTGGACGTCGCGACCAGCAGCAGGCCGCAGGCCCTCACCCCCCGGCTGCGGGCCGTGGTGGAGATGCGCCGGATCGCGCTGGCCGGACAGATGGGCGACACCACCGCCCTGCACCGCGCCGACGACCGCACCCGTGCCCATCTGGCCGCCGCCCGTGACAGTGAAGAGCCCTGGTGGACGTTGTGGCTGAGTTCCTCCGCGATCGACGCCCAGACCGGCAGGGCTCTGCTCGCCGCCCACCACCCCGACCAGGCCGAGCCCTACCTCGCCGGCCGCACCACCGAGGACGACGCCAGCTACCCGCGCGACCGGATGCTCTTCGCCAGCGAACTCGCCGACGCCCGCGTCCAGACCGGCGACGTCAACGGTGCAGTCGAAGCCGCCCGCCAGGCCCTGGCCCTGGCCGAACAGGTCGGCTCCCGCCGCGTCCACGATCACCTGGCCCGCGTCACCACCGCCCTGCGCCAGCAGCACGACACCCACCCCGGCGTCCGGACCCTCCTCACAGGGCAGTACAGCTAGGGCGGCCGCGAGGAGTTCAGAGCAGGCGTAGCAGGGCAGCGGTTGCAGCGATCATGGTCTCCTCCTCTTCGCGGGTGTAGGTGAACGTCTTGGTGACGGTGTCCTTGTGCAGGGCGCCATTGGCCTGCCGCTGCGCTGGCTCGTACGGACCATCCAGGCCCTGGGGCGCCTGCCGGAGGCGAACGCCGACTTCTCCCACCAGATGCATCGGGCGGTCCTCGCGGTGCGCCCGGCATGGTGGGGCGGCCGGCTCGCCTGCATGGAGGTGTCATTGGCGACCGTGATCGCGTTGGGGCTGTGCGGCCGCCGGACGCACTGGGTTCTCGGCGCCCGGGCCCTGCCCAACGAGGCGCACGCCTGGGTGCAGGGGCAGGAGTATGTCCTCGGGCTGGAGGAGAACGACCCGGTTCGTCCGTGGACGCCCGTACTGATCACCCCGGCCCTCACCCGCACGGGTGAATAGAGAGGCACCATGTTGACGCACTGGAGCTCTTACCTGTGCTGTTGTGCACCGGGGCAGGCAACTGGGGGGCGGTGAGCCGTCCCCCTCCGTTACCTCATGAGGAGTGACGACACCAGCACCTGCGACCGGCGCGCCGCCGGTCATGCGCCTCAAGGCAGACCCGCACCACACCACCGCGGCCACGGTCAGCATGGCCTTGTCCATGAAAACGGGTTCTGGCTCAGGTTGTGTGATCGGTGACGCTGGGTGAATGGGTCAGAGATCGAACAGCGAGTCTTCCTGCAGTTTGGGCTCGGGTGCGAGGACGGCGCGAAGGCCGCCAATGATCTGCCGCCACCTCGGACCATCCGGTGTTTCGTCCCAGAGCTCGGCGAGCTCGGACGCCTCGGAAACCACCCGGTCCAGCGCCTCGACAGCAAGCGGCTGAAGATCGTCGGCAAAGATCGGAAGGACTTCGTCGGGCCCGTAGCTTGTGCTGATCGGCTCACCGCCCGGGCACTGTGCCGCGATCAGTCGGAAGGACTTCGTCGGGCCCGTAGCTTGTGCTGATCGGCTCACCGCCCGGGCACTGTGCCGCGATCAGAGCGACGGCAGCGACGGCCTCTGCCCCTTCCGGGCTTTCGAGGTAGTCCCGGGTCTGGATGGTGCGGGTCAGGGTCGCCCGCACGAGACTCTCGCGCTTGCCCTTGGGTGTCTCGTCCAGGGTGTAGGCGAAGTCCGCGGCCATGTCATTCTCGAAGGGGCCGATACCCCAAGTGCCCATTGTGATCTCCTCGCGTCAAAGTGCGGTGATCATCGCATCGGCCACTGACAGTGGCTGTCATGAGGCAAGCAGGACACGTTTCCGTAAAAGCGCGAAGCCTGCGCGGCCGAACATCTGGCGCTTGAGCATCTTGATGCGGTTGACATGCCCTTCCGCGACGCCCGAGCTCCAGGGGAGAGCGAGGCCGGCACTGACGGCATCACGGTCGTGGTCGATGCCCGCGGCGAGGGTGTGGAGGCTGGGCAGATTGTCCTGTCTGACGGCGTCGAGCCAGTCCGGCAGGCGCTCACCCTGGCGCTCGGTGAGCATGGTCGCGAAGGACCGGACGTGCCTGGTGAGTGCGTCGATTTCGGGGCAATGGGTCCGGACGTTCTTCAGGTGGAGGTGTTCGGTCTCGGAGAGGGATTCCGGGCGGCAGAGGACCCACTCGGCGACGGCCCGGGGCGAGGGCGGCCAGGCTGTCACGGGCCGCGGCGAGGTGCGCTTCTGGCGGAGATAGGCGCGAACGCGCTGGTAGCTGCCCTGATAGCCGAGCGGAACGATCTCTTCCCACAGTTTCCAGGCGTTGGTGCGGCCCTCGTCCCAGCGGTCGTCGAGGTAGGTCTTGTACTCGTCGAGGACGGAGGACCGGGTCTGCCACTGACCGGTGAAGAGGTCTTCCGGCCGGGCGGCGTCCGCGTACCGCTTGACGGTTCTGCTCGTCATGCCGAGCTGCCGCTGGATCGCGCGACGGCTATGCCCTGCCTCGACCAGGGCATGGACGGTGGCGTGGACGGTTCGGGTGCGGTCGGCGAACCGGTGGCCGGTCGGCCACGATGAGCCGGACGACTCCTCAAGCGGGTCGGTTTCCGCCTCGGTCGGTTCAGGCGTCTCGGGCACCAGAACTCGCAGGCATTGGCGGTGCTGGGCGATGCTCCGCTCGGCGGCCTCACTGAGGTTGTGCCAGAGGTGCCACCGGTCCGCGACCTGCACGGCCTGCGGAGCACCGGCGCTGGCTCCCTCGGCGAAGAACGGTGCGCGATCCCGGCAGACCACCTCGATTCCGGGCCGCTGGGCCAACCACGCTGCCAGGCTCGATGACTCACGGTCGGGCAGCAGATCGACGGGCCTGCGGGTTTCGACGTCGACGAGGACGGTGCCGTAGTGGCGCCCCTTGCGGGTGGCGTACTCGTCGACGCCGACCACCCGCGGAGCGGGCACTTCTGGCTCGGGAAGCGCGTCGACCAGCCGCAGGACGGTGCTGCGACTGACAGGCGCACCGACGATGGCGGCCAGGCGGGGGCAGGTCCGGCCCGCGAGGGCGAGACCGATAGCGGCCAGGGTCGAGCGCAGCCGCTCGGTCCGCTGGCCGTTCCTTCGGGTGAGGCCAGGTATCTGCTCAACGAACGTGCGACGTCCGCATTCGGCGTTCCGGCAGGTGAACCGGCTGGTGGTACACGAGGAAGCATCCCTGCTGGCGCCTGCGTCTGTGCGGCCGGTCCGGATGCATGGCGCTGGGCCCTGCAGAAACCTTGCACCGCCTCGGCTTGCACCGCCTTGTGGCCGATGGGCACCTTCAACGGTGGTGGCCCGGCATCTACGAACCGGAGACTCCGGCGTTCGGGGGCAAGACCAGTATGACGGCCGCGCACGCCTTGTTCGTCACCGACAGCCGCGAGATCCAGCAGTTGCGTCGGCACGGCCTCACCGTCGGACCCAGAGAGCTGTCCGTCCTCCTGTGCACGATCATGATGCGCGCCGCCCGGCTGGAGTGGTACGAGCAGGGCGATGTCTGGGACCGGGTCATCACGACGGAACACCGCTCGGCCGTAAGCGATGTTCCGGCCGAACGGCTCAACGCCCGAGCTCAAGAAATCCGTCCCCTGCTTCTCGCCGACAGCGACGCCCTGCTGCGCTCCGAGGGCCCTCTGGAACCCGTCGCCGGGTGGGCCGCCGCGTTCCGCAGCACCGGCCACGCCCTCGCCCAAGGCATCCAGGACGGAACACTCGACCGCGGACTACGGCAGGTGCTCAGTTACCACGTGATCTTCCACTGGAACCGGCTCGGCCTGTCCATGCGCGGGCAGAGCATCCTGGCCTGGGCAGCCAGGGCGGCCATTCTGCACGGCGTCGACCACAAGGAGAACCAGGACACATGACGACACTCATCATCGGCGGCAGTGGGTTCCTCGGGACCGAACTCATCAGGCAGGCGAGAGCGGCCGGACACCGCACGGTCGCGACCTACCACGCGACCGCCCCGGCGATCACCTCCGACACCGCGTGGTACCCCCTTGACCTGCGAGACCCGGAGCGCACGGCCGTGGTCGCGGCCGAGGTACGCCCGCGTCTGATCATCAACGCATCGAGCGGAGGTGCCGACTGGGCGACGACGGCGGAGGCGCCCGTCCGCCTGGCGATGATCGCGAAGCAGCACGGCAGCCACCTCGTGCAGGTGTCCACCGACGCGGTGTTCTCCGGTATCAGCCGGTCCCGCTACGACGAAACCTGTCTGCCGGAATGACCCTGCCCATGCCGGCGCCTGGAACCGACCATCGATCACCGAAGGATGACGCTTACGCCCCGTTCCTCCAGGATTTCCTGGATCAGGTCGAACAGCGAAACCTCGCCACCGTCGGCGGGTACGCGCTCTGCCAACCGCGCCCTGACCTCTGCCGAGAAATCCCAGTGCAAGGTGAACGGAGCGGTGGCGCCCCAGCCGCCTCTCAAACAGTCGTCCAGAGCATCAAGGTTCCAGCCGAAGTATCCGCCAGGCCCATTGATGGCCTCACCGATCGCGCAGTAGAAGCTGTCCCTGTCAACGATGTGCCGGCCGTCCAGGGTGAACACCTGCCCTGCGGGAGCGTCGGGCCGTCCCTGACGTTGGTACTCCCGAGACCACAGCGCCACCGACAGCCACGCGTTTCTGTCCTCGGGCGCAAGGTCGTGCCACATGCCAGTGCAGTTCAGGCGCCCCGCGCGGATCAGGTGCCACACCCGTTCTGCTCCAGCCAGGGCGTTCTCGCACCACAGCGTCACCGTGAGGTCGATGAGGCCGGCTCCACGGGCGGAGGGCTTGACGTCGACGACGGTGACTTCGTTGACGAAGTAGGACCCCATGGTGGCACCGTTACCGTCGAGGAGGTCGAACCAGGCGTTCCCCGCCACGGCACGACGACTGCCGACGTGGTCAACGCTTTTCAGTAGACCGCCCTGCGGGAGGCAACCCGCGAGGTGCACTCGTCGTGCTCCCTCCTCCTCCGGCAGCGGCGTGAACAACCCCTCGGCCTCGTGAGCAAAGCCCCAGAAGTCGCCGTCGTCCTCGTCCGAGGTCAGCGCGTACCTCTGCCCCTCGCTGCCGCCCCGCCCTGATGTTCGCATCGCACTCCCCATGAGGGCGCCGATCTTACCGACGCCCCGCAACTTGCCCGGCGGTCGCCGGCGCCGCCACCAGCCCTGACCTCATCCCATCCATCTCGGAGGCCCTTTGACAAGTCATATACCCCCGTTCACCCGTGAGGGTGAAGTGCAGAGAAGCATCGGTGAACGCTGTTGTCGTACCTGGGTTGCGGCGACGGGCCGCACAGGACCGAGGGGGAGCGGGGATGGCCGGGGCGAGCAGACACAGGGACGGAGCCGGGCTGGAGCGCAAGATCCGCGCTGCCGGGCGGCCGTGGACCGTGGGCGACATCGCGAAGGTCGCCGACGGCCAGTGGGGCGTCGGCGCACAGCCCGACCGGTGGCTGGAGGAGGAGACGGTGGTGGAGCGCCGGTCAACGGACGGCCGACGCGTCGAGCTGACGCTGGAGGAGCTGGCCCGCGCGGTGGGCCCCCGTAGGGAGGACGCCCACCGCGACGAGGACCTCGCCTGACCGTTCAGCGACGCGGCCCCGCCACGGGCGTCGGTGGCCCGACGACGGCCGAAGGAGCGGGCGGGTCGGGTATTTGGCCCGGGGCGTGGGGCGCGTGCCCGGAGCGGGCGACAGCGGCCTGGGCCAGGCGGTCTGCCGGCGCCCGGTACGCAGGCGCGGCAGCCTCACGGGCTTCGACCACGCGCCTGATCGCCTGGAGGTAGGTATGGCTTTCCGAGTGGGCGACGCGGAGTTTGACTGCCGATTCGGTGATCCGGTCCAGTTCGTAGAAGGCCGGCACGTACCCGCGCCGGGTCAGGGCGTGCAGACGGTCCTGGTGAACGGCCACCGTGTTGTCGGTGACGGCCAGGGCTGTACGGGTGTGCACGGCTGCGCGCAGGAGCGAGTCCTCGCAAGGCCGGCGGACCGCGAGGACTTCCAGGACTTCGATGGGCTGGCCCCAGGCTTTCTCGATCATGGTTGTGGCCTGGTCGAGCATGGTGGCGGTGGGCATGACGGAACTTCCTTTGCGCAAGGACGCTTTCGGTTGGTGCGGTATCCCGGAGAGGCCCGGGGCGGCGGAGTCAGCGGCCGTGTCGCAGCGCCGGAGAGTTGGCCGGGGGCCGGGCGGCGGCGGACGCGAGGTTGCTCGGCCCGCTCTGCGCCGAAGACGCGGTGCGGCTGCGCGCGGCCATGACGCGGAGGTCGGCTGCGGTGCGCGGGGCGCGCGTGGCGCGGTGGACGGCCTGGGTGACCGCCGTGCGGCGCACGTCGAGAGGGGTCGGAGCGGGGGATACCTGGGGACCGGCGGTCGGGCCGACCGGGGCCAGCGTGATCAGGTGCTCCAACCTGCGGTCGAGCTGTTGGCGTTCACGGATCACCGGGGCCGAATCCGCCATGATGGCCGCCGTCGCGGCGATCAGGTGGGACGGGGTGCCGGCGGTGAAGACCGCCTCCGCCCGAGTGCCCCAGCCCGGTGGACCGGCCCACAGGGTGACGGTCTTCTCGTCCCAGCCGGAGAGACGGTTGTCGATCAGGACACCCGCCTGCCCGTCAGGGGCGACGATCTCGACGGTGCCACGCTCGGCGCCGCCGTCGCGTGTCCAGCCGGCGTCGGTCAGCGGCCGGACGGCGTCGGCCCAGTAGAGCGACGGGGCGGCCAGGAAAGGGGCGTTGTCGTCGTAGGCGTCGGCTTCGGCGTAGTCGTGGGCCAGAGCGGTGGTGAGGCCGGCGACGATCTCGGGCGGGGTGACGTGGTTGAAGGTGGCCGTCCAGCGGGGTGCGGAGAGGGCGTCCTCAGATGCGTTGATCTTCCACAGTTCGAAGTCGTCGCCGAACCAGCCGATCCGGATGCGGTGGTCAGGGCTGGTGACGAGAAGTTGGCAAGGAGTGTCGTCGAGAGCGTGGTGCGGCCAGTGAGCAACCGGTGCGAAGCCGGCGTCTCCGGCCCCGCCGGTCCCAGCCAGGTACATGGGACTGACCAGTACCTCCTGGTAGAGGTACGGGGCATCAGGGGCATGCATGGTCGAGGCTCCGGAAATAGGGGAGGGGAAGGCGCCCGCGTGCGCAGGAGGACGAGCGGTCGGAGCGCACGCGGACGTCGGGGCAGCAGTGAAACGGTTCTGGCTCTCACCACCCCGGTCACCGGCCCCGGCCCAGTGCCGACCGGGCGGTTACGGCCGCCGGGACCCGCGGTTGTGGCTGCGGCGCGTGGCTGAACAGGGCGTTCGGCGCGGCAGCGCTGCGGCGCAGGGCCGCCGCGGTCCGGGCACTGTCCGCCGACAGTGAGACGTTGGGGTGGGTGCGCGTGGCCGACGCGACGGGGCGCGGAGACGGTGAGGTCCTCCGCTCGGCGATGGGGCTGCTCCAGTGCTCGACGCTAGCGTAGACGGCTCCCAGCGTCTGGCCGGCGTCGGTCAGCACGTAGGGGTCGCCGTGGCGCGGGCCTGTGCGGGTGACCAGGCCGTCGGTCTGCAGCCGCAGGAGTCGCTGCCGGGCGTAACTGTTGTCCAGGCCGGTCTCCTCGGCGATGTGGACGAACCGCATCGGACCGCCCGCGTCGAGGACCTGGATCACGGCGGTCGAGTGCCGAAGATGCAGGCGGTGCAGGGCGTCCTCAACACGTTCGGCTTCGGCCATTTGTCCGAGCGACAGGTGGGCATGGGACCAATCCGACAAGGTGCGGTGGACAGGAGCCAGCGATGTGCCGAGGGCGCTGAGCTGGTACGGGGCTCCGCGACGGTCGTCGGGCCGTGTGAGCAGCCCGTCAGCGTGCATCGTGGTCAGTCGCTTGCTGACGAACTGCTCGCTGATGAACGGGAGGCGGGCGGCGACATCGCGTACCCGCATGGGGCGGTTCTCCTGGGCCAGGGTCATCACCGACCAGGCGGTCCACTTCGGCCCGATCAGAGCAAGCGCGTCTTCGACCCGCTGAGCATCGATCGAGCCGATAGAGAAGGCGGGAGGCTGTACGGGGGCAGGCATGGGAACGCGTCCTTTCTGGAAGGGGGTCAGCGGGAGCGGGAGGGCTTGCCGAGCGCCGTGGTGACGGGCGCGGTGGCCGAGTCGGCGAGGGGGCCGGGGCTCGCGGGGGTGTTGCTGCGGCGGAGGGCGGCGGACACGCGTGGTGTCGCCGTGCGTGCGTCGCGGAGGGCTGCCTCGCCCTGCGGCGTGAGGGAGAGGAGCTGTCCGGGCCGGTACGGGTTCTCGCTGGTGTCCTGGTGCAGTAGCCCGTCGGCGACCAGCCGCTGCACGGTCTGCGGCCAGACCGCCGGGCCCTGCCGCTGGGCTTTCTCCCGTGAGATGTACGGGTCGTCGCCGATCGCGTTGCGACGAAAGCGAACGTCTCCGGCCGCAACGGCTTCGAGGGCTACCAGCCCGCGCTCCCCGGCGACGGCCCAGTCGTCGTCCCGGTCGGGCCTCGTCTTCTGGCTCTGCCCGTAGCTCTCGTTGGTCGCGCGTTGAGCAGGCTCGGGCGAGGAAGAAATCCGGCGGTAGGCGGATAGGGACTCGACGAGCTGGCTGTACGCCCGGTCTTGCTGCGACAGAACGTCTCCGAGTTCGGAAAGTGCGGTCCGCAGCAGCGCGTACGACACCCGGGCGCGGCCGACTTCACCGCGACCGACGCCGTCGAGCAGCCGCTGAGCCCGCTGGACCGCGTCGAGCACGCTCTCGTGCCGCTCGTCCAACGCCGCTGCGGCTCCGATGACGCGCGTAGCGGCCCGGTGCAGCGGCTCCCCCAGACCATGCGCGAGGGCGGGCACGCTGACATCCCCGGCACCGAGCACTTCGACGACGAGATGAGGCCCAGGATGTGTGTCTGCGTCGTACGGGTTCACCGCGCCGCCTCCATCCGGGCAAGCAGGGAGCGGACCAGGGTGGGCAGGCTGTCCGGCCCGTCGCCGATCCAAGCATGGTCGGTTGCCTCGTCGAGGACGTACGCGGCGTCTTCGAACAGACCACTGGAGATCTCCATGCAGGCGTCGGTGATTCGGGAGGCGGCGAGCAGCGACTGGGAGAGGACCTCGACGTAGGCGTCCGGGGCGAGGCCGGCGGCCTGGGCCGCGGTGCGGATCGTCGCCAGCTCCAGCGCGCTGAACGCGAAGTCGAACGTGTCGTCCTGCTCGGTACCACCGGACGCGGCGACGACCGGTTCGGAGGGCTCGGTGGGGATGCCCACCCGGGTGCAGATCTGGTCGACAGAGGCGGTCAGTTCGGCGAAGGACTCGGCGAGCCACCCCAGCGCGGAGGCGTAGGAGGCCAGGGCGAACAGACCCGCCGGTGTGGCGGGGCGCGGCTCGGCGGCCACGAACCCTTCGAGCCGGTCGTTCAGCTCGCCGAGCACCCGGGGCCCGGCGGACAGCGGGCCCAACACGGGGTACAGGTAGGAGCGGCCGACGGCCGTCGGGTACTCGGCGGTGAGGATGCCGGAGACGATCTGCGCGGCATCGGTGAGGAGATCCGCCAGCTCGGTACGGGTCAGGGAAGCGCGGTCAGCGGTCATCGCTGGGGAACCTTTCGGGGAGCGGCGGCCGGGGGTGGGGCTGTTGTTGGAGCAGTGGCCGGGCCCGCTGCTGGCCGGTCGACGCTGAGCGTCGACCGGGACCGGGCGGCCCGCACGCGTGCCTGGGCTGCGGAGTCGGTCTCGGCGTCCTGCTGGGGGCCGGTGCGCAGGTGGGCCACGTGGTAGACCGCGTAGTCCTTCCGGCTTCCGGCGGCGACGAGGTAGATCTCGCGCTTGTGGGTCGAGGTCGGCGGGGCCGGGCGGAACTGGATGACCATCCGGTAGGCGACGGAGGGGTCGACGTAGACCTTGTGGAAGCCGGCGAGGCGGCCCTTCAACGGCAGGCAGTCGTCGCTGCCGTGCACCAGGTTCTGCAGTTCCAGCAGCGCCAGGTCACGGATGCTGTCGGGAAGCTCTCGCAGGTCGGCGATGGCGTCTGGATGTGCGGCGAAGGCGAAACGGGCGCGGCTCACAGCAGCCGCCCCTGCTGTACCGGGCGCTGTACTGGGGCGGTGCGGGGTCCGTCGAGATCCGTCTTCGGTGCCGTGGGGGCACCGGACGACCGAGCGAGGGCGATCCGGGCGATCTGGGCCCGGACCACGGCGTCATTGTGATCGCCGTACTCCGGCGGTTCGGGCAGCGGACCGCTGCGCTCATCCAGCCAGGTCTGGGCTGCACCGATGTCGGCGAAGGCGCCCTCGCGCATCGTGTACGTGTTAGTGCTGAAATCCCCCTCTTCGAGGAAGCCGCGGATCGGTGCCTGATCGGCGGCGAAGTTCCGGGTGAGCGTCCACGCCTCGCTCATGCCGTCGGCGCTGTCTGCTCGGGCGCCGGGGTGGACAGCACGCGATGGTTGGGGCGGTTCGGGTTCGTCGTGCACGCCGCGAAGGGCCCGTCGGGGGCACGCAGGTGCGCCAGTGTCTGGTCCAGGTGGTCGCGGTGCCAGGTCGACGGGCCGGACAGGCCGGCCTCCGTGTCGGTGAACTGCTGCCAGGCGAGCCATAGCGCGTGGAGCCGGGCGACGGCCTCGGGATGTTCGTGCCACTGCGCGCACCACGGACGACTTGTGGTGATCTCCCGGCCGTAGATCGGGAGGAAGAGGTAGTTCACCCAGTCGCTGAGGGCGGCGAGTTCGGTGGCGTACGTCTCGCCTCCCAGGGCGACGATGAAGACCGAGGCGGGGCCGTTGGCCTGCTCGGGGCCGGCCGCCCCGGCCGCCGGAGCTCCGTCCGCCTGCTGATCGGTAGCGGGTAGGGGAACGGGCTCGGAGCCGAGGCGGTCGAGGATGACGCCGTGCTGCCTGACCTCGGCCATGGTCTTGGCGAGGGTGCTGGCGAGGTCGTCGAGGTTTTCGTCGGGGACGCGGAACGGCTCGGGGGCGGGGGTGGTGGTCGGGCTGGTGTCGGACATCGGGGAGTGCTCCATCTGTGAGACGGCGACATGCCCGAGAGGATCCGGAGAAACAGCGGTTTGGCCCGGCCGGGAAAACCCGGTAGTGGAGCGCTACCTGCCTGCGCAGCGAGGGCAGCGCGGGAAGGGCGGTGCCAGCAACTGCAGAGCCCGGGAAGCCTGTTGGGGAACGACGCCGTTGCCGAGCGCGGTGAGCTGCGCCGGCCGTCCGAGTCCTGGGGTGGCGGTGACCCAGCCAGGGGCGAGGCCCTGCATCCACTCCACGAAGTCGGCGCGCAGCCGCCCGGCCGCGTCGGTGGGCTCGGGCGCGGGACGGGTGAGCCTCTCCCATCGGGTGATGGCGGCTGCGTACGGCCCCCATCGCCGGTCCGCTCCTCGGCCTCCGGTGGCTCCGCCCCCCAGAGCGGCAGGACCACCGTCGGCAGGGAAGGCTGCCCCCCTTCCCGGTACCACGGCCCGATGTGCCCGTCCTGCCGGCCCTGGGCAGTGATGCCGCCGCGCTGGGCAGGGTCATGTCCCCGTTGCCATGCCGCTGGTTCGGCGAGCCCTTGGTCCCGTAACGTCCTTGGGTTCAGGATTTCCGAGGGTTCTTCGGCGGGAACTCGGGCTGTTTCTGCCTGTCGTGGCGGTTGGAGCCTTGAGTTCGGGCTGTCGATCGACATCGGTAGGTCAGGGGTGGCGATGCTGAATGTCAGTTGTCGGTGACTTCCGGGATGCCGCAGTGGCCGCTCGCCTGGTAATCCGGTGTGGACAGGTGTCGGGAAGTGCAGACCCGCTGCCGTGTCGGTGAGCGCGCTGGTGTGTTGCTTCCTTGAGCCTCAGCCGCGCTGGTCGACGAGGGCGACCCGAAAATGCGGTGAGGGTGTCGCCTGTACAGGTGTCAAACCCCGCCAGTATCGGATCAGCCATGTTGTCTACTACAAGGCGTTGTCCGAATGTTGCATTTGATTGTCAGGAGGTCTGGAAATGGGCGAGCTGTACCCGCCGGCGGAGCCGTACGAGAAGGGGATGCTCGACGTCGGTGACGGGAACGTCGTGTACTGGGAGGTCTGCGGAAATCCGGATGGAAAGCCCGCGCTCGTCGTCCACGGAGGTCCGGGATCGGGGTGCGGGCCCGGCGCCCGCCAGAACTTCGATCCGGAGCGCTACCGGGTCGTCCTGTTCGACCAGCGCGGTTGCGGTCGCAGCACCCCGCACGCGAGCGATCCCGCGACTGACATGCGGCACAACACCACCCAGCACCTGATCTCCGACATGGAGCTGCTGCGCGAGCACCTGGGGATCGACCGCTGGCTGCTGTACGGCGGCTCGTGGGGATCCACGTTGATCCTGGCCTACGCCGAGACCTACCCGGAGCGGGTGTCGGAGATCGTCATCTCCGCCGTAACCACCACCCGGCGCTCCGAGACCGACTGGCTGTACCGGGGTGTGGGCCGGTTCTTCCCCGAGCAGTGGGAACGCTTCCTTGCCGGAGCTCCCGGCACACCGCGCGACGGCGACATCGTCGCGGCCTACGCGCGCTTGGTGGAACACTCGGACGCCGCCGTGCGGGAGAAAGCCACGGCCGACTGGTGCGCCTGGGAGGATGCGGTTCTGTCCGGGGAGACGAAGGGTGCCTCCAACCCGTATGGCGACCGCCCGCCGGCCGCACAACTGGCCTTCGTCCGCATCTGTGCCCACTACTTCTCCCACGGCGTGTGGCTGGAGGAAGGTGCCCTGCTCCGCGATGCCCACCGGCTCGCCGGCATTCCCGGCGTGCTGGTCCATGGCAGGCTCGACATGGGCGGCCCGCTCGACACCGCCTGGGAGCTCGCCCGCGCATGGTCGGACGCGGAGTTGATCGTCGTAGGTGACGCGGGTCATCTGGGTAGCGACACGACACGTACGCATGTGCTCCGGGCCCTCGACCGATTCGCTCGCCAGGAATGAGGCCGGGCCGCCCGGTGATCCAGGTAGTCACTGACCTCTCACGTGTCGTCGAGCGCTGGCATTCTCATGTTGCCCGACCCGGCTCCTGGCCGGTCGGCTCGTTGAGGAGTTGGCGGGCGAGGGTCGCGTACTTCACTGCGGTGGTCTCGGAGAGGTCGAAGATCGCGGTCAGGTGCAGTGGGTCGGCTCCGGTGGCCAGGGCCTCCCCGAAGACGCGGTCGGCGCGGATCCTGTCGAGGCTGACGCCGTGCAGAGTGAGCTGCCGTTTGAGGAAGTACGCGCTGACGGGACTGGTGCCGTTCGTCGTCTGCCTGGAGACCAGGACATGCCGGTTCAGGGTGTGCGGCCAGCGTGTTCGCCGTTCGGTGAGCCAGGAACGGAGGGCGGCGCGGGTGAGCGAGCCCATGGGCTGGCTGTTTCCGCCGATGGTGATGCGGTCCTGGCGGAAGTCCAGGTCGTCCAGTAGCAGGGCCCGGATCGCCTCGCCCCGTGCGGCGTGGACGGCGGCCAGGGCGACAGCCAAGCGGGCGGCCGGTGCCTGGGCGGTCGTCTGGACGTGTCTGATCTCCTCGTCGCTCATCGGCATGACCGGGCCTGGCGGGCGGCGGCCGACACGGATGCCCCGCAGAGGGTTGGTGAAGATCCGCCTACTCTTCTTGGCGTAGCGGAAGAGGGACCGTAGGGACGCGAGGGTGGCGGTGTACTGGCTGCCGCGGAGGTCGACGACCGCGTCGGTGACGTCCTGAGGGGTGATCTCCCGCAGTTGAATCCGGTGCTCGGACCATCGCTCTACGATCGGGCGGACGGAGCCGAAGTAGGAGTGCAGGGTACCCATGGCCCGGGGCCGAGTGCGGGCGTCGCCGTCTAACAGCCACAGCAGCCATCCCCGCACGTCCGCGGCGAAACTGCCAGGCAGTTCGGCGGTGCGGCGCTCGATCCACTCCCGGGCGGTCGTTGCCCGGTCCTCGTCCAGCAGGTCCAGAGCGGCGAGGATCTCGGCGGTGTGGCGCATCGGCAGGTTCGTTCCGGCGAGTTGCTGACGCAGGGCGGTATGGCTGATGCGCCCACCGTCCGGCAGGCCGTTAAGGAGGCGGCCCAGGGCCTTGTGGACCTGGCGGTGCAGGTAGACCGTCCAGCTTCGCTCTTCACCGAGCCTGATGGCGTACTTCCGGGCAGTGCCCAACGCTCCCTCCCCTGTGGGCCTGGGGATCTTCAACTCGGTCGGGTGTTGCGGGGGCCGAGTCCGTCCGGGGTTGCGCTGCCGGTAGGCCCGGCTCCTGCACGCCCCCGAACAGTAGACGCGCCGGCGTGCGGGCCCGGAGCTGACCGGGACCGGCTCCGCGCAGACCGGGCAGGTCATCGCGGTGGTAGGGATCGGGTCCCGCGCGAGCGCGGGACGACCGCCGCGGACGGCACCGAGTGTCCGGCGGCCTTGCCGACCGGCGTCTCGGTCGTCGTGTTGCGGGTGACGTTCTCCGGTTCGGGCGTCATGATCTCGGTGATCTCGCAGCCCAGGGTCACGCAGATGACTTCGAGGTCGGACAGTTTGATGCTGGCTGGGGTGCTCGACCACAAGCCGGACATCTTTCCGGCGCTGATCACCAGGCCGTGTTCGGCGAGGAGGCGCTGGAGTTCGCTCGCCTTCCAGATCTCGCGGTGGGCCGCTGCCAGTCGCAGGTTCCACTTCATCGGGTCAGTCCCCTCCACCGGGACTCGGCGCGCTGGTGGGCGGCCGTCCAGGCGTCTTCGATGTGCGTGCGGTGCACGTGTAATGGTGGAGTCGGGTATTGGAACTGTCTGAATGCCTGGAGTGCCTGTGGTCTCTCGCGGAATCCGAGATGCAGCCATGCGACCTCGTGTTCGTTGAGTTCCAACTGTCCGCTGTGGTGGGCGTCGTGGTCCCAGGCGGCGTCCAGCAGGAACTGAACTGATGAAGCACACGTCTCTCGCACTATGACTTCTGACGAGCGGCAAGAGCACGCGAGCTCCACCGGACTCACCTCGCCATCCGCGGTGGCCGTGGATCCGCCGAATGTCAACGACTACAACAGGTTCGCCGAGGCGTACACGGCCGAAAATGAAACCAACCTCATCAATGCCTGCTACGAGCGGCCCGCGATGCTGGCCCTCGCTGGAGAGGTGGCTGGCCGGCGGGTCCTCGACGCCGGCTGCGGCTCCGGGCCCCTGTTCGCGGCGCTGCGCGAGCGTGGCGCCATCGTGAGCGGTTTCGATGCGAGTGCCGGGATGCTGGAGCTGGCCCGGCGGCGGCTCGGCGACGGCGCGGACCTCCAGGTGGCCGATTTGGGCAGCCCGCTTCCCTACTCTGATGACACGTTCGACGATGTAGTCGCGTCCCTGGTGCTGCACTACCTGGAGGACTGGGGTCCGGCGCTGGCCGAGCTGCGACGCGTACTCAAGCCCGGCGGTCGGCTGATCGCGTCTGTCGACCATCCCTTTGCCGTCAACCTCAGGCACCGCCAGGCCGACCGCGAGGCCGAGTACAACTACTTCGACATCACCAACTGGACCGAAGAATGGACCATGGGCGGCCAGAGCGCGGTGATGAGTATCTGGCACAGGCCGCTGCACGCGATGATCGAGGCGATCACCGCATCAGGTTTCCGGATCACGGTCATCAGCGAGCCAGAGCCTGATCCAGCCGCCCGCGAGCTGTTCCCGGAAGTCATCGTGGCCAAGCCGCGCTTCCTGTGCTTCTTGTTCTTCGTCCTGCAAGCAGACTAGGCCGTTTCCGATAATTGATCATGCGACGGTCAGACTCGGTCGCCGTGTGGGCGGGGCGCCCAGCACGATGGCCTTGGCAGTGATTCCGGTGATGAGACCGTAGCTTTTGGTCTGGAATCTGTGGTGGTAGGTCTGCATAGCCCCTCGCAGGGGTCATGGGTCGGGTCATCACAAGCTGGGTTGGGCTGTGCGATCCCCACGGCCAACGCGGCTGCTGACGTCGGCTGCGTAGGTGGCCCAGTCTCCGGCGGAGGCTCGCTGCCATTTGACGGCGACGGTGATGTCGATGCCGAGGGTGCGGGCGAGGACGGCGGCGGCGGGTAGTTCGGTGGCAAGCTGGAACAGTGCGGTTGAGCGGGTCTCGGCGAGGCGGATGCCGAGTTTGCGGAGCCGTTCGCCCATGGCCCAGGCACTGATCGGGCGGCCGGGCTGGCCGCCGGGGAAGAGCCAGGGCGAGTCTGTGCGGCCGAGGACTGCATGGCTGCGGCGAATCGCGATTTGTTGGAGGGCCAGTTCAGCGACGGGTGCCGGAAGCTCGACCGGGACGGTGCCGAGGCGGATGCGGACCGCTCCGGGGTGTTGCGAGCCGCCGTTCTTGCCGATGTTGCTGGTCGGGGTCTTGAGCAAGGTGTCCGGCCGGCCAAGCTGTGAGGAAGGTGCGCTCGCGACGGTGCGGCGCCCCGATGTCGGAGGCACGAAGCACGAGCCACCTTGTGTCGTACCCGAGGTCGGCCAGGGATCCGAGTACGGCACCGAGTGCCCGCAGAGGAGGCTGGCCTGGGGTGTCTCCCAGACACCACGGGCAGGGTTCCACGTCGCCAGGGGAGCCGGCGGGGGAGGTGAGGAGGCCGCGGACATTCTCGATCACAACCAGGCAGGGTCGGAGGGCTTCGACCGCACGGGCGACGTGCAGCCACAGCCCGGAGCGGGTCTGAGCGTTGAGTCCGGCCCGGCGGCCGGCGACCGAGACGTCTTTGACAGGGGAAGCCCGCCGTCAGGACGCACACCCGCGCGACAGCGGACCAGTCGACGGTGGTGATGTCGCCCAGGTTGGGAACGCCGGGCCAGTGGCGGGCCAGAATGCGCGAAGCGTTCGGGTCGACTTCGGCGTGCCAGGCCAGCGTGCCGCCGAGAGCGGACTGCACACCGAGGTCGAGGCCGCCGTACCCGGAGCAGAGCGAGCCGATCAGCGGAGGGCGCATGACGTGGGTGGGCACGTCACCGGCTCCGTCGGACCACGCCCGCAGGAACCGCTGCTGTCTGAGCGGCCGGAGGCGGTGCCGGGACAGAAGCGGCAGCCGCGGACCGGCTGAGAGCAGCGCGGAGCCGCACGGACGGAGGCGACACGGTTGCCGACGCGGCACGAAGTGAGTCGGCGGCTTCGCGCAGCGCTGTATCCGCCGTGTTGAGCGAGTCGTCGATCAGCTGCACTGCGGCCTCCCGCGCGTCGTCGGCGTCGGGCTCATCGCGCAGGTGCTCGGTCCGGTCCAGGAAGGAGAGCTGGCGGGCGACCTCGCCGAGGGCGGACGCTGCCTGACCGGTGGGCCGCACTGTGGCAGCGAAGGCGGTGATGACCCTGGCGGTGTGGGCTTCGGGTTCCCGGGAGGTGCTGAAGTGCACCTCGTTGCCCAGGTCGGTGATCAGCTCACCGAGTGCCGAGATCTGCCTGGCGACGCCGGCCACGTCGGGCGAGCGATGCGGATCTCCGAGAACGGGGAGCTTGTCACGCTGGGCGTCGAGGGCCGACGCCGTGGCGCGCATGGCACGGATGTCAGAGCTGGGGGTGCTGTTCATGTGATGTCCAGAAGGAGAGCAACAGAAGGGGTGGGGGGAGTTGTCAGCTGTGGCCGCGCGAGGGCGGCCTGGAGGCGGAGGGGGTGGGTGCGGAGGCGGGGCGGACCGAGGACGGTGGGATGGGGCGCGGCGTGCTCCGGGCGAGGGCTACGTGCACCTGGGCCGGAGGGGGCCCGTCCGGCACGGGCGCCGAAGTGCGCGTTTTCGGGGCTGGGCTGGCGTTCGCGGTCTCCCAGCGGGCGCGCACCTCGTCGAGCGGGCCGAGGGCGTGCAGGGCGTAGTTGATCAACCGGCCAGGAGCCAGGGCTTCGTCCTCGGCCAGAGCACGCACCGCACGCGCGGAGGCGGCGGCGGTGCGGGTGACGGAGGAGCGCATCACCCGCTGTCCGAACCAGTCGGCGCTGCCCGGGACCATGCCTTCGCCGACGGCGGTCAGCTGCTCGCTCGACACAGTGCCGTCGGCCAGCAGACCGCGTCGCTGGGCCTCCCAGAGCAGGGTGATCCGGTCGATGGGTTCGCCCCGGTGGTGCAGCGCGCCCAGGCACCGGTAGAGCTGCCCGTGGGTCGGGTCGGCGAAGTCTCCCGGCCGCAGCCAGGCCACCACCTCGTCCATCGCCGCCGGTTGTTCGGTGAGGACGGCCAGGAGGAACCGCTCGTCCTCGGCGACTTGGCCACTCTGCGCCGGAGGCGGGATGTGCGTGGCGGCAGAGGGCCCAGCGGTGGGTGGGACCGGTCGAGGTTCGGTTCCCCAGCGTCGTGCAAGGTCGGTGAGTACGCCGGTCAGGACGTCCGCCGTGCGCAAGGCTCCCTCGACCTCGCCCTGGACGGCGTCGGCCCGAGCCGCTTGGTGGAGTCGGATCGCGTGCTGGGCGACGGTGCGGTGAATCGCCCCCTCCAGCACCATGCGTCCGTACACCGGGGCGTGCTCGGTTCGGGGACACGCCTGGATCAGGGTGTGGGCGTACGCCGCGGTCAGCCCGCGCACGTGCTGTCCGGCCTCCTCGACCGCGTCGGTCACCCACGACAGCGGCAACGGACCATCGGCCGAGAGCGCGGGATGCCCGTCGTTGCGCAGCTTGCGGAGGGCGTCGAACAGCGCCTGGTGAACGGGCCGATAGAAGTGGTCCGCAGCGAGCCACTCCAGGTGCGTGAGCTGCTCGGGGTCGAGGAGTGCGGCACCGAGGACCGCCTGCTCGGCACTCATCAGCGGGTTCACCGCCGACCTCCGAGATCAACGGAGGACGCCTCGTCCTGCCGGATGAGGAGGTTGGCGACGGCCTGGTCGGCAGCGGCCATCGACAGCGCGAAGTCGTCCAAGACGGCGGTGAAGGCGGGATCAGAGGCGCGAACCGAGTCGGCCCCGCCGTCAAGCCACCACCGGCCACCGCGCAGGACGATCGGAGCGTGGGCCAACCGCCCCTGCTGTGGTGTGGACGCGCTCATGCCGACAGTCCAAGATCGTCCTGGTCGATGCTTTTCGCGAGAGCACGCTCGGTGATGGCCTTCGTGGCGCGAGCGGAAGCCGGGCCGACCACCTTGGCGGAGGGCTCCTTGTACCAGGGCTTGAGGTTGAGCATGGCGACCCGGATGCCGGTGGCCAGCAGCAGAACCTTGCCCTTGGGCAGGGCGCGGATGGCGTCCGGCGGAAGGATCCGCTCCGTGCGCATGCTCACCGAGGTGGACTTGCCGCCCTCGCTGGTCGACACCGAGGTGGTCTGGACGTCGTGATCGCCGACCTGACGGCTGAGCCGGTCGGCGAAGTCCGCGTCATCGATGCCAGATCCGATGATCTTGATGGTGGCGGCGGAGTACAGGGAGTCCATACCGGCCTCGCCCCAGCACCGCTGGCCCTGACGGTAGGACTGCAGGATCGTCATCGGGATGACGCCTCGGCTGCCCAAGTGGCTGTAAAGATCAGGGAGGTCCGAGATGCGGCAGACGTTCGCCGCCTCGTCGAGGACGCACAGGGCGGGCGGGTCGAGTCGCCCGCCGGAGCGCTCGGCCACGATCACGGCCGCGCGCATCACGGCGTCGGCCGCTGCCGCGATGATCGCGGACGCGCTGCCGCCGCCGTCCTTGCTCAGCAGGTACAAGGTGTCGCGGGACGTGGCGAAGGCGAACGGCTGGAACTCGGGAAGGTCGTCGTTGGGGGTGACCCAGGCGGCGACGTCCGGGTCGAGCAGGCAGCTCGCGTACTGCCTCGCGGTCTCATAGATGCCGTCGCGCGTTTCGGTCGCGCCGGAGACGGTGCCCTGGAGCTGGGCGGCGACCGCATGGTGGCCGGCGTCGGTGAGCAGGTCCACCGGGGTGCGGTCGGCCGGCATCGCGAGCCAGGCCAGGACGTCGGTGATCGGCCGCCGGTGGGACGCGGCGGCGAGGAAGAGGGCACCGAGGGTGTTGCTCGCGGCGGTGGACCAGAAGTCGGAGCCGCTGGACTCGTCCACGCTCGCGGTCACGAAGTGCCCCGCCAACCTCTTAGCCCCGGCGAGATCGCGGGCGTCAGCGAGGATGTCCCACCACATCTCGCGCGGGTGGTGGGCGATCTGCTGCGGATCGAGGGTCCAGATCGTGCCTACCTCGGCACGGGCGTCCACCGTGGTGGTGAAGGCGTCGTTCGCGGCTTTGTTACTGGTGAGCAGGCCTGGGCCCGGTGCCGAGAGGATCGCGGGGATCGCCAGCCCGGACGTTTTGCCGGAACGCGGGGCCATGATCGCGACGATCACGTCCTCCCAGGATGCGCGGACCTCCGCACGACCGGGATCGAGGGTGCCGAGCAGGATGCCGCGGTCAGCGGGCAGGACCTCTTTTACTCTCCCGGCCGCCCAGGCTCGGGCGCAGGCTCTTCGCCTTGGCGACAATCTCCTTGTCCAGCAGCGGTGCCAGGTCCGCCTTGCGGGCGAGGCCGGACTTGGACCCGGCACGCCAGCGCATCCACAGCACGGCAGCGGTGACGACCAGGGCAACGGTGAACAGGGCGGGGACGACGCGGGCGCCGACCATCAGCATGCTGGTGCTCAAGGCCGGCCACATCACCTCCGGGTGCAGCAGCGCGTCCGTGACGCGGAAGGGCGCCCATGTCCCGCTCCCGACGAAGGTGTTGGTGAGATTTCCGGTCAGCCAGGCCAGGGAGCCGAAGGCCATGGCGGCGCCGAGGATGCCGAACAGGAGGTAGAGGAGCGCGTCCGACCCGGTGGTGGTCGAGGGCGCGCTGGTGCGCGGGGAAGGCACGGCGGTTCCTTGGGTGTGCGAGCGGGCAGGGGCGGGGCGCGCTCGGCTCTCGTGCAGCTCATGGGGTCCTCCTGGACGTCTGAGGCGGAACGTTTCAGCGGGGTCGGCCGGCAGAACGAGGCGCGGGCGGAGGTGCTGCGGTGGCCGGCGGACTGCCGGTCGACGGCGATGTTCCGGCGCGCGGCGAGGAGGCGCGGGCCGCCCGCTGCCGGTCTGAATCGACGTTCCGGGCAGCGGACGGCACAGGAGCAGCCTCGGCACCGAGGACATCGTCGAGCAACTCCCGGCTGCGCAAGACGTTGACCATCTGGTGGTGCCGGGGGTCCGTGCGCTCTGCGGGACAGGCAGCGAGACCGTCCTCGGCGACTTCCAACTGCTCACGGACGTCCTGGAGCATCCCGTACGCGGCTGCCAGCCGTGTCCACGTCTCGAAAGTCGGATGGTGATGCGGGTCGTCGAAGTCGAGACGGGCGCGAGTCCAGTCGGCGGCAGAGGCGACGAGTTCGGTCAGCTCGGGCAGAGCCCCGACCAGTGCGCCGTTGACCTCCTCGATGATGCCCGCCACCTCATCGGGCGAGGCGTCCTCGTGGAGGCGAGAAATCATCCCGCGGACCGAGTACGGATCGGCGGAAGCACTGGGCAGGTGCCTGACCTGCAGCGGCTTGTCGGAGCCCGGTGCCGCGCTGTGGTGGGCGAGCCGGATGTTGTGCTGCATGGCCGCACCGACGGCCTCGCCGATGCTGGAGTAGTGCTCGGGCACGTTTGCCTCTTCGGGTGAGTGGTCCTTGACGGGTGAGCCGAGCGGGGGCGCGCGACGTACTGGAGGCCGACGGCGGAGAGAGCGGCCGGGGTCACCGTCGGGGGGTTGAGGCGCGCGGTGGGTGACCCGTCGCAGAGCAAGGCGCCGGCGCGGAACTGGACGCCGAGGAGACCTTGGCCTGGTTCGCCGCAGGAGAAGTGGCCAGAGCGGCACCACGGTGATCACGGACGGTCCGTGCTGCGGCGTAGCTCGTCGAAGCGGCGCCGACGCGGCGTAGCTCGGCCTCGGAATCGACGAGTTCGGACTGGGCCGAGCTGACGAACTCCGAGGCGAAGCCGAACCGGTCGGCGAGCGCATACGCGTCGTCGTCCAGGTCGTTGACCTGTTCTCCCGCTGCTTCCAGCGCCTCCCGGACATGCTCCAGCGCACCGTGCTCGGGGTGAAGGAGGTGGTCAACTGCCCGCTGAAGGCTGGCTCCGTCTTCGGCCGCACGGATCTGGTCCGTGATGCTGAGAAGGTCGGCTCCGGCGGCGTATGGCCCCAGCGCATGCACCGGAGGGCTCATCCGGGCCGTGTCGAGAGACGGCGGAAGGGTGACGTCATAGCGAGCGGCTCGAAGCATCTCGGCCGCATGGCTGGCGATGGCGACCTGGTCGGCGAGCGGAGTGGTGGTGGGCAGGCGATGGCGTCGGCCGTGCCAGTCGTCGATCTGCTTGAAACCGGCGTGACGGAGGAGCTGCGCGGAGAGGTCATCAGTAGCGCCCTTGGCAACGACGCTGCCGCTGAACTCGGACGTGATGGTGATCGAGGTAGGCACGGAAGTCTCCGGGGCAGAGGGAGCGAAGGACCCGTTGGAGGCGGGCCAGTGGGCAGAGCGTCCGGCAAATCCGGGGTTTGGCCCGGCCGAGAATCGCTGGTAGAAGCCACACGGTGGCGGTCAGCCCGGTGCCCCGCCGCAGCAGGGCACCCGGTCGGTCAGAAGAAGGGATTCTCTGTCGGCCGGCCGGCCCCGGTGGCGGCTCGGAGCAGTTCGGTGAGGTCCTGGGGCTCGGACGACCTCTGGTCTGGTCTATCCACCACCCGGCGCGGGTCACCGTACGAGCGTTCTCCTCGATCTCCGCCCAGTCCGCTTCGCTGGTCGCGCCTTCGGTGACCAGTGCGGTGTAGGCGTTGGTCAGGATCTGGTGACGACAGCGCACGCCCCAGGGAACGGCCCGCTCGGTCCCCTCCAGGGGAGGCATCCGGTACTGCTCGGACCAGGCTTCGGACGCCGTCTGCTCCTCGGCGCGCTTCGCCTTGAGCCAGGCGGCCTTGTCCTGCTCGTCGCCCTCGTTCGAGGCGCGCCAGCAGTCCGTGCACTCCGGCCTGGCGAGCCACTCGGCGAAGCCGGCGGCGGCGGTCGGCCGGTCGGTCGGACAAGTCGCGGTCGGCATGGTGACCGCAGGTGTGGTCGATAGGCCAGATCGTCTTCACGGCCATGGAAGGGCCTCCTTGAGGAGTTGGATCAGCGGTCGCGGGAGTACGCGATGCGAGGGTCAACCGGCCGGACCGCCGGTGTGATGACGGCGGCGGCGGGGACCGGCGCCCTGCCCGGGATTCCGGCACGGGCCGGGCTGGCGGCGAGCGCGGCGGCGCTCAACGGCGACGCGCGGGCGGGACCACGACCGCGCTCACGGCCGGCGGTCAGCGTGGCAGCAGGACGGGGCCGAGCCGTCACCTCTTGAGCGAGGCGGGGCTGCACTGCGACCTGGAGCCCCGAACGGTGCAGGGCCACCGTGGCGTCGGCGACTTTCCCCAGCGCCTCAACGCGATCGGTGGTCGCGGGGAGCGTGTAGATGTCCAGGCTCGAGTTGTGCCGCCAGCCGTCCTCCACCAGCACGAGCCCGGTGAGTCCGGAGACACGGTCGTCGAGGGCTGCGACGATGCCGAGCTGCGGGTGGTCGGCGAAGGCGACGTCTGGTTCACCGAGCGGACCGCGGTCGCGTACCTGGGCCGTGTCGGGCGCCGGTGCAGGGGCAAGTGCGACGTCCACATCGACCTGGTAGCCGGCCTTGCGCAGCAGCTCGATGGCCCGGCTCGTACGGCCGTGTCCGTCACGGTTCTGGTCGGCCAGCGCGTACAACGTCGGCTGGTCGGGGACGGGATGGAAGTCGAATCCCTTGAGCATCCAGGTGCTGGCCGCGAGGTTCTTCGGGTTCGCGGCGACGATGCCGTGGACGGGGTGGTGGCCGAAGGCCAGGTCGGGCAGCACGTCGTAGTGGCTGGGCATGGCAGATCCATCCGAGGCGGGTGCGGTTACAGGTGCGGGCGACGGGCGGATCAGTTCTGAGGGTGCGGTGCACGGAGGACTCCTGGATCGCGGTCGGTCAGAGCCGGGGAGCGGATGAGGAACTGGCCGGCGGCGGCGCGGCCCGCGCGGAAGACTCCGGCGGCGGACCGGTCGGGAGCACGCGCTGGCCGACCGACGGCGAAGAGGCGAGAGCGACCCTCGCCCGGGATGGAGCGGAGTCGGGCGGGAGCACGGTGGCGGCGCGCGCCTCGCCGGAACGTTCCTGCTCCTGGCGTGTCGGTACGCCAAGCTGGTCCAGGCGGGCGTCGACAGCGGAGAGGAGATCCGGCACGCTGCCGCCGTGACGCGCATGCGGACCGTCCGGCTCGGAGTCGTAGATCACCTCGTAGACGGCGGGCTCGGCGGACCGGTGGCGGGTGACCATCCAGCTTTCCGGGGTCTCGGGGTGCTCGGAGGGTGGCTCCTGCGGGGGCGAGATGATCAGCGAACTGCCGTCGGGAAGCTCGGCGTGGACGATGTAGTCGCTGAGGCCGTACTCGACGGTGCCCTCCAGGCCGCGCTGCCCGAGTGCGGAGCAGAGGGCGGCTTGAAGGCGACGCGGATCGGACACGGCGGTCGGGGGCGGGGTTTCGTGGTGCATGGAGTTCTCCGTTGCGAACGTCCCGCCGCACGGCGGGAGCCGACGGGGCGTGGAGCTTGAAGGAGCGCGGTGGACCATGAGGATCTGGTGATCGGGCAGTTTGGCGCTGCCGTGACTGCGTGCTAGGGATCACCGCGAGCGACCGGGAGCCGGCGGATGCGATGCCGGCGGGACCTGGGGCGAAGAGGGTGATACGGCAGGGGTGTTGTGCGTGGAGCGGGTCAGGGCGACGCGCGCCCGTTCGGTCTGCGCCGGCCGTTCGGTGTCCGCTCGGTGAGCGAGGTATTCGCCGACGCGCACCAACGCCGGTCCCTTGGAACCGAGTTCGTGTGAGTAGTGCCAGCCTTCGGTGTTGCGGTGCTCCTCGGCACGCTCCTGGTAGAGGTGGAGCACGTTCGGCTGCGAACCGTCCATAAGCGCCATGACGCCGTTCCATTCGTGCCGCAGTTCCTCCGCCCGGAACAGGATGGTGTCGATCCCGCGTATCCGACGGAGGTCGTCACTGATCGGCCCCTCGACGTAGTCGGGGCCGGCGGCGGCGCGGACCCCGGCCAGCACCTCGGGTCCGTGGTCGAGGAACACTTCGGCGTGTTTCCACGCTTCGGCGTCCCGCTTGACCTTCCCGTCCCCGTAGACCTTGTCGTCCAGCGGCCAGCCGTCCGCGTCGCAGAGCGAGTCCGAAACCGCGTCCCAGGCGTCGCACGCCTCGTTGATCCCGGCGGCGGCCGAGGCCAGTGCCGGGAGGTGCCGTCGCCACGCCAAAGGGTCGGTGGCCTGCGACGGCTGGTTGTCACCGGAGGAAGGTGTGGAAGAAGCAGACATGATCGATTCCCGTTGCTGTGCTGGTCGTTGGGCTAGGCCGCCATGCGGGCGTCTGTGTCGAATAGCTCCCGCTCAGCCGGGTGGAGGATGTGCTGGGTGATGAACGAGCGGTCGGCGACCTTCCACAGACCTCGGCCCTTGGTCAGGGCGGACACCGCCTGGGTCTCGACGCCGGTCAGGCCGAGCAGAGAGGCAGCGGCGGCGAGCTGGTCGGGCTCCTGGCGGTAGATGATGCGCGTGCTGCAGTCCGCGAGGAGCCCCTCGGCCAGGACCCGGCCGCGCGACCCGGCGTCGCCCGCCGAGAGCAAGTCGCTGAGGCGGTGGATCACCATCAGGTTCGCGATGCCCAGCCCTCGGGAGAGCTTCCACTGGCTCTGCATCCGCTCCAGCAGCCCGACGTGCCGCATCAGCCGCCACGCCTCGTCGTAGATCACCCAGCGCCGACCGCCATCGGGATCACTGAGGGCTGACTCCATCCAGGCGCTCGCGCACGCCATCGCGAGCACCAGTGCCGTGTCGTCGCCGGAGCCGCCGAGACGGGAGAGGTCGATGGACAGCATCGGTGTGGTCGGGTCGAACGAGACGGTGCTCGGCGCGTCGAACATGCCGCTCAAGTCGCCGTGCACGAGACGTCGTAGGGCATGGGCGAGGTCCTGGGCGGCTGAACCGAGGTGCCCCGCCTGGTGGCCGAGGGCCTGGTCGAGGCGTTCGGGGGAGCCGAGTACGTGCGCGATCTCGCCGAGCAGCGGCACCGTGCCCCGGGCGGCGGCGTCAGCGACGACCAGATCCAGGGCCAGATCGAGGGCGGTGTGCTCCATCGGCAGCAGGTCGCGCTTCAGCACGGTGCGGGCGAGGCTGGCCAGCAGCAGCAGACGGCGCTTGCGAACCTCCGTAAACCAGTCCTCCTCGCTCACGGAGGCGGGGCGAGCCGGGGCGTCGAGCGGATTCAACCGGCCAGGGAGCCCCGGGCCCAGGGCGATGCTGTAGCCGCCGAGGGCCTGCGAGACACCGGTCCACTCCCCCTTGGGATCGCAGGGGATGTAGATCCGGTAGCCGTGGGCGATCGACCGGGTGGCGATCGACTTCGCCAGCGCCGACTTGCCCATGCCGATGATCCCGGCCAGGACCGCGTTGGGGTTGGTGAAGCCCTCCACCCTGCCGCTGTTGTAGAGCGAGAACGGGTCGAAGCAGAAGGCCGCCTCCGCGTGCACATCGCGGCCGATGAACACCCCTTCGGCGCCCAGGCCGCCCTCGGCCACGAACGGGTAGGCGCCGCTGGCTGTGGCGGTGGTCATCCGGTGGGCGGGCAGGGCGAGCTTGCCGCCGCGGGCGGAGGCCGGACCGGGGCGACCGGCGAGCGGGTAGGTGGGCCGCAGATCCGGGTCGAGGGTCTGCTCGGCGCGGTGCTTGGGCGGGTTTCCGGCGAGGCGCGCCTGGCGGCGGGCTTCGGTGAAACCGGCTCGGGCGGCCCGCTGCTCGGCGCGTGTCGTCTTACGGGGCACGAACAGAGGGGAGGCGCTGGCGCGGGTACGGGGCATGAGCGTTTCTCCAGATGAGGGGTGGGTCAGCGGCGGACGAGGCCGGTGAACGGGGCGTGCAGGTCGGCCGGCGTGGTGCGCCGCCGCACGAGATGAGCGGTGCGCTGATGGCGCTGGCAGATGGTCAGTTCCGGTGCTCCCTCCGGAAGGCCGGCCCGGCACGCCTCCGGTGCGGGGATCTCGCCGGAGTCCGGCCGGGGCGCCGCGTGGTAGGCGGCGTGGAGGTGCTCGGCGGCCTGCCAGATGCGGGTGCGGGCGGTACGGAGCTGGTCGCCCTCGACCGCGACGAGCTGCCCGGTGCGCCCGGTGTGGGCGTCGAGCAGCCCGTACAGCGAAACGAGGTGCGCGTGCAGGGCGTCCAGCTCGGCCCGGGTGGTGACCAGCGGGCCGCCCGGGATGTTGAGCGCCCGGTGGAAGTCGAGCGCGGCGGTGGCGAAGGGCACGAAGTCCTGCGCGGTCGGGCTGGCGGTGCGGGACATGAGGGTGCTCTTTCGAAGGGAAGGGTCAGGCAGCGAGCGCGAGCGGCAGGGCGGCGGCGGTGAACGCCTCGGCCTGCTGCCAGGTCAGCGGCCGGAGATCGAGCTGGGCGCCGACAGCGGCGGTCTCCACGACGGCGCAGGCGGTGCGCAGCTCGTCCTCGGTGTCGGCCGAGACGGTCAGCAGACCGGTCAGGGCGACGTCGGCGTGCCCGGCGATGAGCTGGCGTTCGCGGGACTTGATGTCCTGGTACTCGATCGAGTCCGCCTCGGCGTCGACCTGGCCGCGCCGGGCCCGTTCGGCGGCGTCGGCGATCACGCTGGACTTCTTGCGCTGCACGTCGCGCAGGGCGGCGTCGAGGTTCTTCGGCTCGTAGGAGAGCGACAGCGTGCGCCGCACCCCGCCGGTGAACAGGAGCTGGTGCAGGAAGCCGGCGCTGGTCTCGGTGCGCGGCCAGTTCTCCACCCAGTAGGTGGCGTGCACGGCGGAGTCGGTGGCGATGTGGTCCGCCTTCTCGACGACCACGACGGGTCCGGCGGCGGCGGGCTCGGCCTCGGGGCGACCGGCCGTGGACCAGCGGTCGAGTGGCGCCAGCGCCTTCGGGTCGTAGGAGGTGCGTACCACGGCGGCGATCTCGCGTGCGGTGAGCCAGCCCGTCGGGGTGAGTCCTGCGGTCCGCGCCGCCTGGTCGAGCGTGGAGGTGAGCTGGGCGAGGACACTGAAGGCACCGGTGAGACCACCACCGGCCTGGTTGATCAGCCGACGGGCCGCCTTGGTGTCCAAGGACACCGCGACGTACGCCTCGTGAGGGGCTGCTGCGGGGCCGGCGCTCTGGATCAGCTCGTTGTAGATCGTGCCGGCCATCGGGGTGTCGGGTCGGCCGTGTTCTTCCCAGTAGCGGCGCAGCGCGTCGCCGGAGTCGGGGATGGTGCGCTCGATCACCTGGATGCGGGCGATCTGTCCGGTACGGGCGAGGGCTGCCAGCGCGCGTCCCCAGCCGCCGACGTTGGCCTGCTGGGTGCCCGGGTCGAGCAGGGCGTAGGCGCGGGAGGAGACCTTGACCACCGCGGTCAGCGTCCCGGTGTGCGGGTTGTGGACCGCGCCGTACTTGCCGTCGGGAGCGGTGGTCACGCGCAGGCTGGCAGCGGTGCCGGGAAGGTGGAGCAGTCCCTCGCGGGTCGGACGGCGGGAGGGCCGGGTGAGCCAGACGAGCTGGCCTCGCATTCGGCGCAGCGCGTATCGGACGACGATCGGGGCCCAGTCCGCCAGAGCACGGCCTCGGTGGCGGACGAAGACGAGCAGGGCGATCACGGCCCACAGCGGTATGAGCTGGAGGGCGCCGACCACACCGCGGGCGAGGATCACGGCGAGAAGGAGAAGGCCGGTGAGTCCGGCGACGGCCAACTGCGGGACGGACAGGCCGAGCAGGACGCCGCGCCTGCTGCGGTGCGGGAACTTCACGGTGGGCGTGGAGGACTGGTGCTTGCCGGACATGGTGGTTCCAGACGGTGGGAGCGGGCGGAGGACGGGGCGCGCGGCGTTCTTCTGGACGTCATGGCGAAACCTTCCTGCTGGTGGGGGCGGGGGCGGGCCGTGGAGTGCGGCCGGGAGGCGGCCGACGCGGCGCTCGGGAAGATCGAGGCGCAGGTGGGCCAGGTCTTCGCGGCCGTCGACCAGGACGGGGCCGAC
>NZ_JBEYCF010000068.1:0-33373 GCF_040632605.1 Streptomyces sp. NPDC019224
GTACAGCATTCCTGCTCCGGCCTCGGCCCAGGCCGCGCGGCGCACTGTGCGCGTTCGCGCGTACGCGGCTGTGCAGATTGACCTGTACTCCGACACACCGCCGACCAGGCCGGAAAATCATGCGGCAGGAGCCGCCACTGACACCCGGTCCGGTTCTGGTGGAGCAGCGCGTTCACGGCCTCCCGCAGATCGCAGGAGCCCGGGTTCCCGGTCGCCAACCGCGCCACCCGTGCCTGCTTCCACCCGGTGACCAGCGGTTCGATCCACGACCACTGCCTGTCGGTCAAGCCGGTTGTGTATGACATCCGTTCCATGACCACGACCCCACCATGTGCACGACATGGCACGAGGATGGAACCGTCCCACCAACCATGAAGGAGCGACACCGGATCCCCCGAAATGGGACTCAACACCCTCTCGGGGATCAGCGCTATGGTGCGTGGTCATGGACTTTGCTGATCTTGACTATCGGGTCCGGACGCGATCCGGCTGCATTCCGCCGGAACTGGTCTCCCGGTTGCTCGACCACGGTCATGCGGCCGTGGTGGAGGAGTGGGCCGGGCGGGGGGAGTGGTTCTGCGCGCTTGTCTGGGCACGGCTGCTGGGTGAGCGGGGGCGGCAGACCGACGCGCTGGCGGTGCTCGCCCCCTACGCCGCCACGGGCTGGTGGACGGTCGTCGAAGCGACCGCCGAGCTGCTGGAGGGCTGGGGCCGGATCGAGGAAGCGATCGAGACCGTCCGGGCCCGGATGGCCGTCGGGCACCCGATGGCGTTGGAGGCATACACGCGGTTGCTTTCCCGGCACGGGCGGGCCGCGGAGGCGTTCACCATGCTCCTGCCGCACGCCGATGAGTGGACGCTCGCCACCACCCTGGTCGACGTGGCCGCCGTCGCGGGCCGCGACGAGGAGGCCGCCGCGCTGCTCGCTGCCCGGATGCGGGCCGACCACCGCTGCGACGGCCCGTGGTGCTGCGGCCTCGATTCCGACACTGCGCTCGGCCTGCTCGCGACGATCCGCGAGCGCCAGGGCCGCATTGATGAGGCCGTCACCCTGCTCAGGAGGCGGCAGATCACGTCGGTCAACAGCCGCGACCAGCTCGCCGACCTGTTGGCGCGGCACGGCCGGATCGAGGAACTGCGCGCCTACGCGGCGACCGACGGACATGAGGAGGCCCTGCAGCGGTTGGCGGAACTCCTGGAGGAGTGTGGCGACGTGGAGGGCGCGATCGCCGTATTCGGGCAGACCGGCGGACCCGCGGCCTGGAACCCGAACTCGGCTTACGAGCTCGCGCAGCTCCTGGCCCGGCACGGCCGAGGCGACGAGGCGATCGCCGTGATGCGTGCCCAGGCCGACGCCCACCCCGGCGACGACTGGATTCTCCACACCCTGTCCGAGCTGTGTCTCGCCCAGGGTCGCCCATCCGACGGCCTGGCCCACCTCGACGCCCTCGCCGCTCGGTGCGGGGGCGAGGTCGAGTGGGAGCTGTTCTGGATGCGGCTGCCGCTGATCGCCGCTTGCAGCGGGGTCGATGAGGCGGTTGAACGGGCCCGGGCCCACCCCGAAGGCGCCACTTGGTACGCGGCGGAACACATCGCTCGGCTTCTCGCCGACGCCGGGCGCACCGAGGAGGCCGTCACCGTCCTTCAGCAGCATGACCGCAGGAACAACCACGACCTGGCCGGCTGCCTCATCGACCTCGGCCGCGTCGAGGAGGCCGTGGCCATTCTGGTGCACACAAGCCCTCCGCCACCGCTCGTTCCGACGGCACCGGCGTGGTCCGGTGAGCCATCACCCAGATGTGGCGATGACTGAGCACTGCTGGTAACGGCCCATCACCCCCTGACGTCGTGCGGTACCGCTGCCCCTTGTCGCGGTCGGGCGCGTGTGAGGGAGAGAAGAATGCGGCGACGCCGGCGGTCCATGTCAAGGATGGCTACGCGGACCTGGTCACCGGCCGCGAGTACCTCCTGCGGGTGCTGGACGTCGTGATCAGCCGGCTCGGACAGGTGCACGAGGCCCCCGACGCCCTCCTCCACCTGGACAAACGCGCCGAACGCCACCAGCTTGGTTACCGTGCCCGACACCGTTTCCCCCTTCTTGTGGGTATCGGCAAACTGCTGCCAGGGATCGGGCTGCAGCGCCTTCATGGACAGGCTCACCCGCTCCCGCGCAAAGTCGATGTCGATGATCTCGGCCCGGATTTCCCGACCGATCGGGGCAACGTGGTTTACCGAGTCGAAACGGGTCCAGGACATCTCGGGGATACGGAGGAATCCGAGGGAACGGCCCAGATCGTCATCCAGGTCCACGTGAACCCCGACGTCATCGAGACCCGACGCGACAACACCGGTGACAGCCTCACCCACTCGCAGCGAGCCAAGAAACGCCCGCCGCTCCTCGGCCCGGCTGCGATTGGTGCGCCAGCGTGCCCGAAGGACACCGTCCTCGTCGGGCAGCACTGCCGCGAGAAGCGGCCGGCGATCAGCTCGTTCCAGCGGCACCAACGCAACGCGGTGGTCCGGACCCCCCGTGATCTGCGGATTCGGTATGTCCGCACGTCCCATGCCCGGTTCGGCGACACGCGCCCTGAAGAACCCCCCGTCCGCGAACTGCTCCACGAGAAGTTGCAGGCGTTCCCCGCGCACGACGGCGGCGCGGATCGCCTCGACCTCGTCAGTGAGGTCCGGCCACACCGCCGGCCGCGCCCGTGGGGTCAGCCGCTCGCACACAGCATCGACCTCGCCCACGGTCGTCAGACGGTGCCAGCGGTAGGCGTGGCCGGTCGGTCGTTCCTCCAGCAGGGCCCCGCCGCGGGCTGCGACCACTGCTCGGACCTCGGACCAGAACTCCTCGTTCGCGGCCCGCGAGTCGTCGACTTCGTCGAGGGCCGGGTCGTACGGTGAGATCGCGACACGGTCGGTGAACAGCCCAAGAACGCGGGTGCGGGACACGGCGTTCTCCTGGTCCCCGCCGCCGACGTATATGTCGTCCCGGTGGCCGACATGGACGAAGAACCCATGGTCCGCCCGCAGTCGGCACCAGACACCCTCGCGCAGCACCATCGCCCGCAGCAACCCGAGACCCGTGGCGATCGGGACGCGCGCACCGTCGTGGAACCCGACGCCGTCATAGGGGAAGAGCCCGCTCAGCCCATACCCCCCACTTCCCACAGCGAAGGAGAAGAACCGTTCCTAAACAGTGTCCAGGAGTGACATTTGCTGCCAGTTCCTGGAAGTGCGCGCATCCCGAACGGTGTTGGATGCGCTGGGTTCCCGCGTTCGCTGAGCCCCGATTCGGCGACGTGCATCGTGTGCACGCTCCGTGACGGGTGGGCGGGTTCCCTCACGCCCTCGTGCGCCTGGTCCGGCCTGGGCGGTCCGATGCCCACGACGATCACTCTGGTCGTCGTGGGGCGGTGCCGCCCGTCGCCGGATCGGGTGCCCGAGGGCGCGTCGCCCGATCGCGACGCTCGCGGCGTCGTGACGGGACATCTTTCGTCTCTTCGAGGTGAGGGGCTTCTTCCAGTGCTGATCGCCCCACATCGACGTGTACGCCGGGTCCACGGCAACGATCGACAGTCCGTGCTGGGACGCCATCGACACCAGGCGGGCCTTGAGCTTGCCGGTGGGGATGCCGGAGATGAGCTGCCGGAAACGCTTGTTCCGGCCGTGCTTCTCGCGGGTCTTCTCGGCTGTGAAGTCCAGGTTCTCCAGGCCGATGGCCTTGACGCCGCACCGGTCGGCCCAGTGCAGCAACTGGCTGATGGCGTGCCGGACCTGGGCGTCACGGTGGTCGGCGCTGCCGGACAGGTCGTAGAAGAAGCGTCTCGGGTCGCCGACCGGGTTGCCGTGGACGTCGAGCTGGTAGGCGGCGAAGTGGTCGGCGTTGGTGTCCACGCCGACCATCCCGGCGGCCCGGGCCGCATCGAGCGGGATCGTCTGGACCACCGGCCGGGTCCACGACGCGGTCAGGTACCAGCGGCCCCGTTCCACGTCCAGGTGGATGCGGTAGGCCACAGCCCGGTTCGCCCAGACGCGGTCGGCCCACTCCTGGCCGCGGTGCGCGAAGACCACTCTGGAGGCGAGCACGTACCGGCCGTTGCGTGCGTTCGCGTACTCGGCGAGTGGGGCGGGGAGCTTGATGCTGACCTCGCCGTCAGGGGTGACGCGGATCGTCTCGTTGCCGAAGCGCTTGCCGGACTCCCCGTCAGCGGCGAGGAACCACCGTTCGGCTTCCCACCGCTCGCGCCACTGCCCGGCGGTGAGCCGGGCGGCGTCCAGGTGGTGACGGCTGTTGATCAGACGCCTGCCGCCGCGCACGACGTGCACGACACCGGCCTCGCGCTCAGCGCGCGCCACGTCCAGGCGGTGTTCCAGGACCGTCAGACGGCGGGACTTGTGAAACCACTCGCCCCGACTGCGGTATCCGCCGGGTGCCCGCTTGCTGCCCTTGTGGCCGATCGGCTGCGCCAGTCGGTGCGTCAGCGTGCGCACACCGGCCTCAAGCCCTTGGATGTGGGCGAGCCGGCAGCGCCGGGACAGCGCCCACTGATCGTGCGTGGCCTTCGTGATCGAACCGGCCCACCGGGACGACGACTGCGCGGTCAGGCCCTGCTTGCGGGCCGCCCACGTGTCACTGTTGTGGTCCAGACCGTCAGCGCAGCGGGCCTTGAGGTCCAGCGAGGCGAGGCGTCCGAGGTGTTCACCGACCAGCCGCAACACCGTGTCGTCCACGTCGGTGAGATGCCTGAGACGGTCGCGTACCGCCACCCCGGACGGCCCGGGCGCGACGAACGGCGCGTCGATGGTGCGCAGCTGCTTCTTCTTCGACTCACTCATCGCCGGCCGCCGCTTCGAGAGCCTTCCTCGCCCGGTTCTTCGCCGACCGACGGCCGTACAGGCGGGCACAGAACGACGTCAGTACCTCCACCATGTCGCGCACCAGGTCGTCCTCGACTTCGCCGTCATCGAGGACGACGAGCCTGCGGCCCGAAGCGGACAGGGCGGCCTCAATGAGTTCGACGTTCATCCGGCCGAGGCGGTCCTTGTGCTCGACCACGACCGTGGTCACCACCGGGTCGGCCAGCAGCCGCTTCGCTTTCGCACGACAGCCGTTCATCCCCGAGGCAATCTCGGACTCGACACGGACGACCCGGTGACCGGCCTGAGCGGCCCACACCGACAAGCGTGCGGTCTGACGCTCCAGGTCGGCCTTCTGATCGTGCGAGGAGACGCGGGCATACAGACCCACACCACCGGTCACGGAGAGTGAGGTGTTCGCGTCGATGTTCACCAGGATCGTGCGCGGTCCCACCCGGCGCGCGGGCACCGGCAGCGTGCCCTCACGGAACCAGCGGTAGGCCGTATGCGGGTTCACACCCTGCACCCTCGCCCACTCCGTCAGATTCATACGCTGATAACGCTGCCACTCCCGCATGGTTACGCACGCCTAACAATCTTTTGCAGCCAACAGTCGACTACCCCTCGGTCATGGGATTGTCGATCATCACATGCTCGACGGCGGCATCGAGCGCGAACCCGGCCACGGCCGCCACACAGGCAGCAGCCACGCGTTCCCTCGAGTCATACGCGATGCAGGAGATCTCCGCGCCTGCCGCCGTGGCGAAGTCAGCAGGGTCGTACGGAGTGACGCGGTACACAACGGACGCCATATCAGCGGCCCTTAAGGCTTGTAGGCGCCCTGAGGGCCGGTCGCGGGCGGACAGGGCGAATGATCACCCGCGCACTCCAACGACACCACGCCAGACATGAGCAGGACCTACAGGGTGCTGACCTATGTGCGACGGGCGGTGACCCCAGCCCGCAAGTCCACTTCCACGTTCTCCACGGCGACGCGAGGCCATATCCCGCCGTCGCACGCGGTGACCTGCGCGTACGTACGGGCCTGCCTGGCGCATACGAAGGCCGACGAGCGGAGGGCCGCCGAGGCGGTAGGGGAGTGGGATGCACGGTGGAGGCCGTTGGAAGAGGAGGCGACTCCGGCTGAGGCCCACCGCCCGCCTTTTCGCGGTGGACCGGGTGCGGCGGAGGCGCGGCCCACGTGTGGTGCACCTGACCGACGCGGGCGTCCACGCCCTGGAGCGCTCACTCGGAGCCGTCGCCACCGACGAAGCGGTCCCGGCCGGCCGCGACCCGCGTCCGGGCGGGCGCCGGCGGAGCCACGGGCTGTCCCGTACGACGGAAACCTGTGAGGCCCCGGCCTCCTCGGCCGGCCTCCGGCCGTGAGCGGAAGCGGCCGACGGCAGCGCACGAGATGGTGAGGCTTCACACGGCTCCTCGCGGGTACGCGGCGTCTCAAGGTGCGTCGGGTCCGGATCACCGACTGGCGTAAGCCCTCCAACGCAGCAGGAGAGGGAATGAGGCTTCGCGAATCTGCCCACGCCACAGCTTCCCGGCCTTGCGCCGAGGTGCTGAGCGGCCGCTACCGTCTTGACGAGCTTCTCGGTTCAGGTGGTGCGGCGGACGTCTACCAGGGCTTCGACCTGCGGATGAGACGACCGGTCGCGGTAAAGGTGTTCCGGCCCGACGCCTGCGTCGACGCCGAGGAAAGCTGGCGGAGCGAAGCGGTGATCCTGGCCCAGCTGCATCACCCCGGACTCGTCACCGCCTTCGACGCCGGGCATCACGACGGACGCGCCTTCCTGGTCATGCAGCTGATCGAAGGCACCACGCTGAAGGAGCGCATCGCCCAGGGCCCGCTGGCCCCCGAGGCCACCGCCGCACTCGGAGCGGGCCTCGCCCAGGCGCTGGCTCACGCACATGAGGCCGGAATCGTCCACCGAGACGTCAAACCGTCCAACATTCTCCTGGACTCCGATCGCCGGCCCCATCTGGCGGACTTCGGCATCTCCCAGCCGCTGGACTCGACCGCCCGCACGGCGACCGACACACTGGTAGGCACGGCCGCCTACCTGTCTCCCGAGCAAGTGCTCGGCCGCCCTGTGGGCCGGCCCGCCGATGTCTACGCCCTCGGCCTTGTGCTCCTTGAATGCCTCACGGGCCGCCTCGAGTACGGCGGCGGACCCGTCGAATCCGCGATCGCGCGACTGCACCGCCGACCCGCCCTGCCTCCCGAGGCACCGGAACGATTCCGTGCTCTGCTGAGCGGGATGACGGCCCGGGACGAGCAGGACCGCCCGACAGCACACGACTGCGCCCGAGCCCTGACGGCGCTGGCCGGCACAGCACCCGCGCCGGCCTCCGCCCTGCACCTCGCCGCCGCCCCCGAGCCGGCAGACGCGGCGGACCACACACACGCGGACCCTCTGCCGGGCGGGGAGGGGAACACCACTTCCCGCGCGCCCGCACGAGGACGCACCCTCATGGCCGGCGGCGGTGTCGCCGTCGCCGCTGTCGCGGCAGTCGTGCTCGCCGTCACCGGAAGCTCCGCACCGCCCGACCCGGACCGGCACGCGCCCCAGGTGTCCGCCGCTCCCACGGAGACCACGCACGCTCCCGACGGCGGAACACAGCGTGCACCGACGACACCGCCCCCGACGGCACAGTTCTCCGACCCGTACGCTGCCACCGGTACACAACCTGCCGACGCGCACAGGCGCACCTCCTCGCCCGCCTCCCCCGACACACCCGACGGCACCGCACTCCTCCTGGAGCCCGTCGGCCACCCGTCCGTCAAGCCCCACCGCGACGCACTCGTCGCGGACGGCATCCCGCTCGCCCAGTTCGCCGTGGACGACGTCGAGGCGGAGTACGAGCGCCTGAGCAGCCTCGGCGTCCGCTTCACCCAGCAGCCCATGAACACCGGCCCCGTCCCCACAGCGGTCTTCGACGACACCTGCGGCAACCTGATCCGGATCGCGACACGGCCCCGGTAGCGGAGCCGGCCTCACTGACCGTGAGCGGAAGGAACGGTCGGTGCGCGGGGTGCTGCAGGCCGGCCGCAGCGACTGCGGGACCGGTACGGTGCCGGGTTGCCGACGTGCGCGGGTGACCATGCGAGACCGGCAGGGGCGGGCCTGCGCATCCGACACCACCCCCTCGGCTCCGCACCGCTTCAGCCCGGGCGACACGGCAGGCGCACCCCGCCTGGCGCGGCACCACTTCCCTTCCGGGGGTGGTACGGCGCAGACCGCACCGGCGTGTCCCGAACGCTCGTCGTTCGGCTGTGCCGCCCCTGCGACAAACCTGTGTCATTTCTGCCTCAGTCTGAGGTGGGCGTCGCGGCGCGCCTCGTCGACGCGCTGCCGTGCCGCTCCGGCGCGTCCGGTCGCATGGCCGGGCGCTCCGTCCAGTTGTTGAACGTTGCGTCTGTCGAACGGCGCAGCCTCTACCGCGAGTTAGGTCAAAATGATACGCAAGGGACGCATCGTCTTCGCAGTCGCCCTCACCACCCTGGGCCTCGGGCTGACGGCCTGCAACGACGGCGAGGACTCCGCGGCGGCACAGGAGTCGCCCTCGGCCTCCGCCCCGGCCTCGTCCGCCCCGGCTTCGTCCGCCCCGAGCAGCGAGAGCCCGTCGGCGGACCCCGGCGACGACGCTCCCGCTGCGCCCAGTGGTGACGTCACCGCACCGGGCACGAAGCTCAAGATCGGTGACCGGGCGGTCCTGCCGTTCACGTACGGGACCGAGAAGAAGGGCACCATCGCTGTCACGGTCACGGCGATCGAGAAGGGCACCGAGGCCGACATGGCCCCCTTCGGCGACAAGGCGAAGGGCATGACGCCCTACTACATCCGGATGAAGGTGGAGAACGTCGGCGGCACAGACCTGTCCTACGCGTCGCTGAGGCTGCGCGGCAAGCTGGAAGGCGGCGCCCCCACAGGCGTCATCCTGATCGGTGACCTCCCGGGCAAGTGCGACAACGAGACGGCCCCCCGCGACTTCGCCACCAAGGGCGCTTCGTACGAGACGTGCTCGCTCAGCGCCACGAAGACCGATCCCATCGCGGTTGCCTCGTTCGAGGAGGGTGACGCGTACCGCGACAGCCCGGTCCTCTGGACCAGCTGACCGCCCGTTCCCGTTCCCGTCCGCGGGCCGGGCGTCCCGTCCCGGGCTGCCGGGGCGGGCTTCTTTTTTAGGCGTTCGGCCAGGCGCGCCATGCGTCGCGCGTCCTCCTCGGACCCGCCGCCGTCGGGCAGCGAGGGATACGGGCCGCGCGGTGCCCGGCGAACCGGTCGAACGCCGCCCGGACCGCCTTGACCTGCGACAGCTGACCCTCGGTGGGGCGGCGGGTCATGAGGTCGGTCATGGCGATGTGGATCACGGCTTCGGAGCGGGTGGGCAAGGTTTCGCAGTCCGAGGCCAGGCGGCGGTGGAGCATGAGCCGGCCGGTCTCATTCGAAACCCCACCCGCCCCGCAGGCATCAACCGCCTCCACAACCTCACCCGCACCGCATCTCAACGCTCCTGGGAGCCCTTAGCGGGCATTCGAGATGAAATCGACCTCTCAGGGGCCGGATGCTGCGGCCTGCGCACCACAGGAACTCCGTACACGACACCCGCATATCCGCCCTCGGTATGTCGGGCCGGTGTCCGCCATCTGAGGAACCAGGAAGGTCGCCCGGGCTCACAGGAGGAATCCGGGGGCGGAAAGCGGTTCCATAGCGGATGTCGACGTGAACGTGCTGATCAGCGTCCCGGAGGCGTCCCGGCCAGCCGCTCCTGCTCCACCCACGGCGACGACGGCATCCTCCACGACCACAACGGCCCACCGGGGCGGGACGAGCCCAGGTCCAGGGCCCGCACCCTGCTTCCGCCGCTGCCCGGCCCTCGACGGCGGTGGACCGAGCACATCGTTCATCCCGTTCTGCACACCGAAACAGGAGTCGCTTCATGCAGTCCCTTCATGCACTTCCTCCCTCGTTCCGCTGGGGAGTCGCGACCTCGGCCTTCCAGATCGAAGGAGCTACCGCCGCCGACGGACGGGGACGGTCCATCTGGGACACGTTGTGCGACGTACCGGGGGCGGTGGAGCAGGGCGAGAACGGCGACACGGCCTGCGACCACTACCACCGATGGGCCGAGGACATCGAGGTCATGCGGGAGCTGGGGGTGAGTGACTACCGCTTCTCCCTCTCCTGGCCGAGGGTCGTCCCGGGCGGCGACGGCGTCGTCAACCGTGCCGGCCTGGCGTTCTACGACCGCCTCGTGGACGGTCTGCTGGAAGCCGGTATCCGTCCGTACGCGACCCTTTACCACTGGGACCTGCCGCAGGCGCTGCAGGATCGCGGCGGCTGGCCGCAGCGCGCGACGGCGGAGCGTTTCGGCGAGTACGCCGCGGCGGTGGCCGGGACCCTGGGCGATCGAGTCCAGAACTGGGCCACTCTCAACGAGCCCTACTGCGCGGCCTGGCTCGGTCATCTGGAGGGCCTCCACGCTCCGGCAGTGAAGGATCTCACCGCCGCCGTCCAGGCCTCCTACCATCTCCTGCTCGGTCACGGTCTCGCCGCGCAGGCGCTGAGGGCCAACGCCGCCCGCACACCCGACGTCGGTATCGCTGTCAACCTGAGCCCCTGCGAACCCGCCACGGATTCCGACGCCGACCGTGACGCCGCCCGGCGAGCCGACGGGCACCACAACCGCTGGTGGCTCGACCCGGTGCACGGCCGCGGCTTCCCCGCCGACATGCGCGAGGTGTACGGCGTCGACCTGCCGGAGCGCCCGGGTGACGCCGAGACCATCGCCACCCCGCTCGACCACATCGGTGTCAACTACTACTTCCGGCAGATCGTCGCCGACGCCCCCGGGCGGCCGGCGCCCTCCTTCGACATCCTGCCCGTCCCCGGATCCCGAACGACCGCGATGGGCTGGGAGGTTCATCCCGAGGGCCTGGAGCGGACACTCGTGAGGCTGCACGAGGAGTACGCCCCCGCCTCGATCGTCATCACCGAGAACGGGTCCGCCCAGCACGATGTCGTCGAAGCCGACGGAACCGTGCACGACCCCGACCGGGTCGACTTCCTGGAGCGTCACCTGGAGGCATGCGCCTTTGCCGTGCGCCGAGGCGTACCCCTGCACGGCTACTACGCCTGGTCGCTGATGGACAACTTCGAGTGGAACTTCGGCTACGGCAAGCGTTTCGGGCTCGTCCATGTCGACTACGCGACCCAACGACGCACCCTCAAGACGAGTGGGAGGCGATTCGCCCAGCTGATCGACTCCCACCGGAGGGCGGCCGCACCCGCCTGACAGGGGCGGCCGTCAACGGCCCCTTGCTCCCCACCCACCAGTGACCGCGACGAGCTGTCGGTGGTGGGCGGGGGCAGGGGGCCGGCACCACCGGGCCTGCCTCCAGCCACCCCACCACACAGGGAGTAAACCCTTGTTCGCGCCCTTCCCCGTGCTGCGTCAGCAGCTGCGCGCCATGCTCCGGGACAAAGAGGAGCAGGGCCGCGACGTCACCGGCATGTCGAGCCGCCTGGAACGGCTGCCGGACGACTACCAGGCCCTCGCCGACCTGGCGGCCGCGATCGACGCGGCACCGGTTCGCGCGGACTGGCCGTATGTCGAACCCAGCGACCTGGCGGGGATCCGCGCCGAGCAGGCCCCGCCGACCCGGCTGCTTCCGGACCGCCCGGCGCCGGTGTCCGTCGCCGCGGCGGGAGAACGCGCGCGTGCCGGGTTCCTCGGGTCGGTCGTGGGCTGTGTTCTGGGCAAGCCGGTCGAGGTCATGCCCACCCTCGATGAACTGCGGTCCGCTCTGGAACGGCTCGGGGAATGGCCCCTGCGGGACTACCTCCCCTCCGGACTGTGCACGGAGGGCGGCTTCCGCGCGTTTCACCCGGACTGGCCGGAGACCACCCGGGGGAACATCACTCGGGTGGTCCCGGACGACGACATCAACTACACGCTGCTGGGCCTGATGACACTCGAGCGGCACGGGGCCGACTTCACCAAGACCGACCTGCGGAGGATGTGGCTGGAGAACGTTCCCCTCGCCTGTACCTGGGGACCGGAGCGGACGTTCCTCACCCGGCAGGGCCTCGCGATGGGCTTGGACGACTACCCCACGATGACGCCCGAGGAACTGGAAGCATTGCCGGCACGACTGAACCCCGGCGAAGAGCTCTGCGGCGCCATGATCCGCGCGGACGCCTACGGATACGCCTGTCCTGGCCGCCCCGACATCGCGGCCGAACTCGCCTGGCGGGACGCGTCGTTGACCCATCGCGGCAACGGCGTGTACGGAGCGATGTTCGCGGCCGCCGCCATCTCCGCGGCCTTCACCGCCACCGACCCGCTGGACGTGTTCGCCACCGCGCTGCGCTACGTACCGCAGCGCAGCCGCTTCTTCGCCATCGTCGCGGACTCGCTCGCGCTGGTGGCGGAGGCACGCGACTGGCTGGAGGGCTACCGGGCCATCCACGGCCGGTACGCGCGGTACGGCCACTGCCGTGTCTTCCAGGAGAGCGGAACCCTGATCAACACGCTGCGCTTCGCCACGGACGTCGGCGACGGCATCTGCAAACAGGTCAGCCAGGGCAACGACACCGACAGCTACGGCGCGACGGCCGGTTCCCTCCTGGGCGTGTACTTCGGCCCCGGCCACCTGGAGGAACGATGGACCGCCCCGTTCAACGACCTGCTGCACACCCGGCTGGCAGGGTGGTACGAGAACTCACTGACCGCTGCCGCCGACCGGGTGGCGGCCCTCCCCGCGCGCGTACTGGGACCGGCCGGGCCGCCGACTGCCGGTCGGCCGTGAACCGGCGCCGGTGCCCGCGAGCCCGTCACGGGTTCGTGGGCACCGGCGGTTCACGCCGGTCAGGACCCGACGATCTCGTTGCCGTCGAGGAACCGCTCGAACGAACCGGCCGGCTCTCCGCCGTCCCTCTCCTTCTTCCTGATCACCTCCCGGGAGTACTGCGCCAGGTAGACGCGGCGGTAGCGGTCGGTGAGATTGGGACCGCTGCGGTGGATCATGACGCTGGAGAACACCACGATGGACCCGGCCGGCGCGACGACGGGTACTCCGGAGTCCGACCCGAAGTAGCAGACCATGTCGTTGGTCCGCTCGTCCTTGATGTGCCTGATGTAGGAGCGGATGCCGGACCGGGAGTAGGGAAGCAGGTAGACGGCGCCGTTCTCCTCGGTGACGTCGTCGAGGGCGATCCAGCACGTGAGATACGGCTCGTGGTCCTCGTGCACGTAGCCGGAGTCCTGGTGCCAGGCGAATGAGGTGTCCTTGTCGGCGGCCTTGATGACGTACTGCTCCCAGAACAGGTAGGCATCCGGACCGAGGACGGCCCGGCAGATCTCCGCCATGGTCTCGCCGAAGAGGAACTCACGGAGTTCCGGCAGGTCTTCGTAGATCATGTTGCTGAAGTAGCGCTTGCCGCGCGCGCTGATGCCGAGCCGGTCCGCGCCGGCCGCGTCCATCGCCGCGTCCGCCTTCGCGACGGAGTGGTCGGCCCCGCTGCGCAGTAGTGCGAGTTCCTCGGGCCGCAGTGCCGACTCGATGACGAAGTAGCCTTCCCGACGGTACTGGTCGGCCATCTCCTGGGTGACCAGAGCGGTGCGGCTGTGTTCGACTGAGGTCATGCTCGTCTTCTCCCTCTACTCGCTTCTTTGCCGGGATTTGCCCTTCCGGATCCGGTGGTCGCAACGCTATGGCGCCCGACACGGCGCGTGAATGGAAGTCTTGGCCGATGCATGTACGTTCTGTGCGATGAACTCGGGTGTGCGGATCTTCAGGATCGGCGGACGACGGACGCGCCTCGGCCGGCTGCTGCTCGCCGGCGAGGTCGTCGACGCCGAGCCCGCGCCGTCGCACGAGCTCAGAACCGTGCCGGGATGGGTCGTGTCACACGTGATCAGCGGCAGCGGCATCTACCGCCAGGGCGGCGGAGGGGAACAGACGATCGTGCCGGGCATGGTCACTGTGGTCGCTCCGGGCGTGCCCCACCTGTACGGAACGCTGCCGGGGGGCCGTTGGACGGAGCTCTTCGCCGTCGTCACCGGCCCGTTGGCCGACGCGCTCGCCGCTGCCGGCGTCCTTGCCGGGAGCGGCCCGCGCCTTCCGCGGACACCGGTTTCGGCGCCCGCCCTCAGGGCTGTGATCGCCGCCGGCCAGCCCACCGCCACCGATGCCGAACACCAGCTCCTCGCTCTCGCCGGTCTGCTGGCCGACATCACAGCAGCCGACACTCCCGACCCACGCGACCCCGTCAAGGAGGCATGTGCCCTTCTGACCGAGGATCTGCAGGCCCCCGTGAACCTGCGCGAGGTCGCCGCGGCGGTGGGGCTGCCCTACGACACGTTCCGACGGCGGTTCGTGGCCGAGGTGGGCCAGTCTCCGCTGGCCTACCGGAACGGGCGTCGCATCCGGGACGCGGCGGGTCTGTTACGCATGACCACGATGACCGTCCGGCAGATCGCCCGTCTCTACGGATTCCACGACGAGTTCCACTTCTCCCGCCGCTTCCGCGCGCATTTCGGGGTGCCGCCCAGTGCGTACCGTCGCGACAGCGGGTGAGCCGAGTGCCTGCGGCGGGTCGAACCGTTCACGAGGGACGGCGGTGATGTACGCGCCTGATCCGTGCCCGGCGGCTCGCTCGCGAGCGGATGGTGGACGGGGTACCGGCTGTCTGCTGGAGGCTGGGGGCACCCGAGCTCTCACGCCTCGCATGCGCGGGCGTGGGCGGGACGGGCGGGAACACAGGCGGCGTGCTTCCGGTGACTGCTCGATCGCGGGCCGTCGTCGAAGTCCAGGTGGGGGACCGGTGGTGCGGGAGTGGCGGTTTTGGAGCCGCTGGGGAGGGGCAAGTCGTACGCCGGGTGATTTTCTGACGTCGTGTCAGATCGATGCCGGATGGCGGGGGTCAGAAGGTCGCCTTGTCGATCACGGTGAGCGGGTCGTCTCCGGCCACGCTCGCGAACGGCGCACTTCCGTGGTGTGCCTTGCGGTAGCTGCCCGGTGAGGCGTCGCAGGCTTCGGTGAAGTGCGCGTAGAAGCTGCTCTGTGAGCCGAAGCCGACGGCGGCGGAGATCTCGGCCACGGGGCGGTCCGTCGTGATGAGCAGCCGTTGGGCCTCAGCCACCCGGCACTGGTTGACGTAGCCGTTCAGCGTCATTCCCAGGACTTCCTTGAACAGTGCCATGGCGTAGTGAGGGTGCAGGGGGACGCTGGCCGCGATGCGCTCGGCGGTGAGTGGTTCGCGGAAGTGCGCGGCGATGAACTGCGCCATCCGGGCGGTGTGCTCCACCGACCTGTGTCCCCCGGGCTCGTCCGCTTCCCGGGTGCCGGGGAAGGACTGGTGGATGAGCCTGCGCATCCGTGCCTCCATCTCCAGCAGGGCGATGCGGTGCAGTTCGGCGTCGTCGGTGCTCAGGTCGGCCTGCCATCGGCGCAGCAGGTCGGCGTCGCCCTTCTGGCGGCCGGCTCTGCCGGTCCGTACGGACTTGCCGTGCAGCAGGGCTGTCACGCCGGCCGCCGGCACCCTCCAGCCGAGGAAGGTGGTCAGTGGGACGTAGACCCACCCCATGTGGGTCCCGGGGGTCACATGGATCAGTTTGTGAGGTATCCCGGCCCAGAACGCCACCAGTTCCCCGGGGGCGAAGGTGAGCCTGCGCCCTCCCACGATGTAGACCAGTTCACTGTCCGTGGCGAGGTTGATCTCGATGTCGTCGTGTCGGTGCGCCCGCTCCATCAAGGCAGGCGTGCCGTGCCAGCAGGCGAGCATCGAGGGGTCGGTCCGGGGCGTGAGTGATTCCAGCATCTGAGGATCCAGGAAGGTCGAAGGAGCCGACAGGAGGAACCTGCAGGCCAGGCGCGGTTTTATGACGTGTGTCAGCAGTGTTCCATCCGGATTAACCCACGTCGACGAGGAGAAGCGATGTCTGTTCTCCCTGTCGAAGTGGCCCCCTGTCGGCCGCGGCCTTCGCTGTCCGTGGAGCCCGTGGGCTCATGGCGGGCCGGGATGTGTCCGGGGGAGCCGAGGTTACCGGGATCTCGCCCGGTGTGAAGTCGTCCGGACTCTGGTTCTGCCGCACGGTTGCCCCCGGGGCGCCCGCTGCGAGTGAGACCCGCCGAACCGGACGGCGCAGTGTCGGCGCAGGCGTCAAGGCCGAGCGCGCAGCAGGCATGTCGTGTCTGAGTGGTGCAGCGCGTGACGCGGTGGAACCCGAAGTGCGGGGACCCGGCGGCGAGGGGTCATGCCCGGGCCGTGGCACGGTAGCGGACATATGTAGGCAAAAAGGTCGACTCGGCTCCGGGACGAACCGCGCGAGCGGACAGCAGAAAGGCAGGAACGATGGCGGCAGCCCGCGACGAGGCACCGAGGTTCGGCGTGAACTACGTGCCGAGCAGGCACTGGTGGTACTCGTGGCTCGAGTGGGACCCGGCTTCGGTCCTGGACGACCTGCGCGCCGTGTCGAGCCTGGGCATGGACCATGTGCGGGTCCAGCTGCTGTGGCCGGTGTTCCAGCCGGACCCCGCCGTGGTGAACCGCACGGCCCTGCAGCGGCTGGCCGCCCTCATGGACCTCGCCGACCACCCCGACGTACGCCTGGATGTCTCGGTCTCGGTACTCGACGGCTGGCTCAGCGGGCTCACCTTCCTGCCGGCGTGGCTCAAGGGCCGTTCCATGATCACCGATGAGGACGTGGTCCGCGCCGAGCTGCTGCTGTTCGACGCGGTGGCCGGGCATGTGGGCGGGCACCCCAGATTTCTTGGCTTCGACCTCGGCAACGAACTGTCGGTACCCAACGGCGACGTAGCTCCGGACGCGGGGGACTCGTGGGCTGAGCGCCTACTGGGCCACTGCGAGGCCATCGCGCCCGGTGGCTTTCACGTCAACGGCGTGGACCATCTGCCCTGGTTCGAAAGGCGTACGTTCTCCCCCGCGGGTGTCGCCGCACAGGGCGGAGCCAGCGTTCTGCACTGCTATCCGTACTGGACGGGCGCCATCGAACGGTACGGGCCGGACGGCACCGGTGTTCTGCATCTCGGCGAGTACATGGCCGAACTCGCCGAGGCGTATGCCGAGCGCCCGGGGCGGCCGAAGTGGCTTCAGGAGTTCGGGGCCTCGCCGGTGGAACGACCGGCGGCGTCGATCCCGGAGTGGGCGGAGACCTTCGTCCGCAACACGCTCTCGTCCCATGACGTCTGGGGCTGCACCTGGTGGGGCAGCCACGACCTCGATCGCCGCTACACGGCCTTCGTGGAGTACGAGTACGACCTCGGACTCCTGACCGTGGACAACGAGGTCAAGCCGACCGGCGCCCGCCTCGCGCACCTGATCGAAGACCTGCGGGCCAACCCTGTGCGACCCGTCGAGCGCGACGTCGGACTGGTCCTGCCCGACGGACGGGACCAGGGACTCGAAGCCGCTGACCGGTTCTTTTCCCTCATCGACGACGGGATCAGGCCGGCCCTGGTCCTGCCCGAACACGTCGACGACGCCCCGCGCCTGGCCGCGCGCGGCATCCGCGAACTCATCCCTCACTGACGGTCCCACCGCACCGTCACCCCTCCCGCCCGTCCCGCGCCACCCGCAGGGTGTCCGCGTGGCGCTCAGGCACGGCTCGAAGGGAGAGAGCACACCACCGCGATTCGGCATGAACCGCGTCACAGCGGCAGAGGGACTGCCGCCGACCGACATCCATGGAGGCGTTCGATGAGGTATCCGACGAAAACCGTGACCACCGCTGCCGTTCTCGCGTGCTGGCTGGGCGCCGGACTCTCCCCGGCCGGCGCCGTCGAGCCAGCCGGCCCATACGCGTCCGGCACCTATTACGTCAGCGCTTCGGGTTCGGACGACAACGACGGACGCTCCCCGAAGTCCCCGTTCCGCACCATTCAGCACGCGGCAGATCTGACGAAGCCGGGTGACACCGTGCAGATCATGAACGGCACGTATCGGGACACATCCGCAGAGGGTGTCGTCGTGATCCGCAACTCCGGCACATCCGATGCCCCTATCACCTTCACCACCTACAAGAACCACAAGCCGAAGATCGCACCTGTCACGGGATGGAACGGCATCGTGCTCGTCGGCGCCTCGCACGTCGTCGTCGAGGGTCTCGAGATCCAGGGATCCGCGGAGAGTCTGACGCTGGAGGACGCCACCGCCCAGGCCGATCCCAAGAAGCCGACCTACAACCAGAACTGTCTGCATGCCCGTGAGGGCGCGGACAAGGCCCCCTGGTCGCACGTGACACTCCGAAACCTCTACGTGCATGACTGCCCGGGTGGTGGACTGTCCACGACCGGTGGTGACTACATCACCATCGAGGACAACGTGGTCCACTCGAACGCGTGGTACTCCGTGTACGCCAACAGCGGTATCTCCGTCCTGACACCCGAGGCGGTGGACGAGTCCCGCGGCGTCAAGATCTCCATCCAGCGCAACGTCGTGCACGACAACGAGTCCAAGGTGAAGTGGGTCGCATGCGACTGCATTTCTGACGGAAACGGCATCATCGTCGACAGCACCATCCACCCGGAAACCAGCGGTGGTGTGTACACGGGGCGAACGCTGGTCGCGAACAACCTGTCGTACGACAACGGCGGATCCGGCATCCACGCCTACAAGAGCGCGCACGTCGACATCGTCAACAACACGGCGTACCTCAACTCGCGCAGTCCTGCGCTCAGCTACCCGAACGTGGGTGCGTGGGGGAGCGAGGACGTCCAGGTGCTGAACAACATCTCCGTCGCGAGGGAAGGAAAGGAAACCAATTTCACCCACGGCAACGAGAACGTGATCTACGACTACAACATCTATTCGGGCGGCCTGAAGCCCCGGGTCATGGGCGTGCACGACAAGGTGGCCGACCCGCTCCTCGTGCACCCGGGCACGGATCCCGCGGTGGCCGATTTCCGGATCGAGCGCGGGTCTCCGGCGGTTGATTCGGGAACGCGGTTCGACGCGGTCGAGTCGGACTTCGCCGGCGACAAGCGCCCCCAAGGCACCGCGTACGACCGCGGCGCCTTCGAGCTGCCGGGGCGGCACTGATCCGAGGTACGCACGTCGTGCTGAACAACGAGACCGGCTGGAGTCGCGGCGCATACGCGTACGCCACTCCCTGACCAAGCTCTTCCGGTCTCCTCGCACCCTTCCGGTGGGCGGGGCGCCTCCCCGCCCACCGGAGCGGCCCGCCGCCGAGCACCGCGGCCGCCGTGTCACCAACCGCCTCACTCACCCCCTCAGAACACCGATCCACCAGAACGATGTGCACAGTGCACATCGTGTGCACCGATGAAAGAGGTTCGCGCTGTGGTCTTCCTTCACCCCCCTTCGCCCACACCGGCGCAGCCGCTGCGGTTTCCCCTGCTGTTCCCGGCCCCGGAGGCGTTCCCCGACCGGCGTACGAGGCTGCTTCTCCAGCAGTCGTCCACCGCCCTGCCGTCGGTCGTCTGGTGCGGGACGGCGTCCGGAGCCGAGGGCGCCGCCGCCTGGAGCGCCGAGAGCGCGGAACGTGCCGCGGGCGCCGAGTCGGCCGTACCCCTGCTGCCGGAGCACTGGCGAGGCTGGTTCGGACGCCCCGGACTGAGCGGCCACCGCCTGGCCGGCGCCGGCGGCGAGCCGCCCACCGGCCGTGACTGGGCCCCCGCGTTCACCCTGGGCTGTGCCCGGGTCGAGGGCGCCGTCCTCACGATGGAGGCGCACGACACCGTCGCCGGGCTGTCCCTGACCACGACCGTGGAGTCCCTGGCGGGCGGTCCGCTGCGGGTGCGCCACGCACTCGCCAACACCGGACGCTCGCCCTACGTCGTGGACCATCTCGACGTCGTCGTCCCGGTGCCGGCTTCGGCACGCGAGGGGCTCGACTTCACCGGCAGGATCCTGCACGAACGCACACCCCAGCGACGCCCGGTCGTCGACGGGCTGTGGCTGCGCGAGAGCCGCCAGGGCAAGACGGGCCACGACTCGGCCACGCTGAACATCGTCGGCACCAGTGGCTTCGGGTTCTCCTCGGGCGAGGTGTGGGGCGCGCACGTGGGATGGAGCGGCAACCAGGTGTACCGCACCGAACTGCGCGACGGCGTGCTGACGATCGGCGGCGGGGAGCTCCTGCTGCCGGGCGAGGTGGCCCTCGGCCACGGCGAGACGTACGAGACACCGTGGGTGTACTTCGCCTCCTCCGACGAGGGCCTGGACGGACTGGCCGAGCAGTTCCACACCTACCTCCGGTCCCTCCCCGCCCATCCCGCCTCACCCCGGCCGGTGAACTTCAACGTCTGGGAGGCAGTCCTCTTCCACCACGACACCGCGGAGCTGATCGAGCTCGCCGAGCTTGCCGCCGAGGTGGGAGCCGAGCGTTACGTCCTGGACGACGGGTGGTTCCACGGCCGGCGCGCGGACAACGCGGGCCTGGGTGACTGGTGGGTCGACGAGGCCGTGTTCCCGGAAGGGCTGAAACCGCTCGTCTCCCGCGTCCGTGAACTCGGCATGCGGTTCGGGATCTGGATCGAGCCCGAGATGATCAGCCAGGACTCCGACCTCTATCGCCGTCACCCCGAGTGGATCCTGTCCACGGGGGGCCGGATCCCGCTGCTGCAGCGCAATCAGCTCGTTCTGGACCTCTCGCGGCCCGAGGTCGTCGCGTACCTGCTCGAGCACATCGACGCCCTGCTCACCGAGCACGACATCGACTACGTGAAGTGGGACCACAACCGGGCGGTGCTGGACGGCGGATCGGGCCGGCTCGCCGGAGGGCCGGCCGTCCACGCGCAGACCCTCGGCTACTACTCCCTGCTCGACGAGTTGCGCCGACGGCACCCGCACGTGGAGTGGGAGTCCTGCTCGGCGGGAGGTGCCCGCGTCGACCTGGAGGTCCTCGACCGCGTCCAACGGGTCTGGACCTCCGACATGACCGATGCCCTGACGCGTCACCCGATCCAGCGATGGACCGGGCAGCTCGTCCCACCGGAATACCAGGGCGCACACGTCTCCGCGCCCTACTCCATGTACTCCGGCCGGTACATGCCCCTCGCCTTCCGGGCCGCGACGGCCTTCTTCGGGCACTTCGGCATCGAGTGGGACATCCGCGAGGCCGACCCCGGGGAACGTGCCGCACTCAGAGGCTGGGTCGAGCTCTACAAGGAGCACCGGACGCTCCTGCACACGGGAAAGGTCGTCAGGGTCGACACCGGTGAGGGCCGGCCGTGGATGCACGGGGTCGTCGCTCCGGACGCCACGGCCGCCCTGATGGCCTGTGTGCAGTTCGACGACGGACTGAACACCACGCCCGCGCGGATGACCATCCCCGGTCTGCTTCCTGAACGGCGGTACCGCGTTCGTTCGGTCCAACCACCGACGGAAGTGGCCCTCTCGCGTGCCGATCGCGTTCCCCGCCTGCCACAGGAGGGAGCAGTGGTCTCGGGAGCCGTACTGGCCCGAGTCGGAGTTGTCATGCCGCGGCTGTGCCCCCTGCAGATCGTTCTGCTGCTGGCAGAAGCCGTCTGACCGTGCGCGACGGGCAGGAAGGGAGCGCTCCCCGGCAGGCCGACCGTCTGCCACACCGCCGGCTGGTGGAGCTGTGCGACAACCGAGAACCTCATGACGTCAGGTGACCTTGATGCTCGATCGATTGGAACGACCGCGGAAACCGGCCTTCAAGAAGGCTCCGCCGAAGGCCCCGAAGAACACTTTGAACAACGCCCGGGAGAACACCGCGCGGATCCAGGCGGGTGAATCCAGGTGGCGCCGTCTGCGCCGGGACCGGCTCCTGCTCATCTGCGCCCTGCCAGGCGTCGCCGTCCTGCTGCTCTTCCACTACGTCCCGCTCCTGGGCAACGTCATCGCCTTCCAGGACTATCAGCCGTTCGTCGGCATCAAGAACAGCGAATGGGTGGGGTTTCGCAACTTCGACGTCATCTTCAACGGCGATCCGCAGTTCATCAACGCTCTGCGGAACACGCTGATCCTGCTGTTCCTCCAGGTCGTACTCGTCTTCCCGGCGCCCATCGTGCTGGCGCTCGCTCTCAACACCCTGACCTCGGAGCGCACCAAGCGGCTCGTGCAGAGCGTGCTGTACCTGCCGCACTTCCTGTCCTGGGTGATCGTGGTGGCGATCTTCCAGCAGTTCCTCGGCGATACGGGCCTGCTCAACAGTGTGCTGCGCGACAACGGTGCCGACTCCATCCACGTCATCGGCAATGTGGACTGGTTCAAGGCGCTCCTCACCAGTCAGGTGATATGGAAGGACACCGGATGGGCGACCATCCTCTTCCTGGCCGCCCTGGCCCAGATCCCGCCCTCTCTGTACGAGGCCGCCGCCGTCGACGGGGCGAACAAGTGGCGTCAGATGTGGCACGTGACGCTGCCCGGGCTGCGCGGAATCATCATCCTGCTTCTCATCCTGCGGCTGGGAGACGCCGTCACGGTCGGCTTCGAGCAGATCGTCCTCCAGCAGGGGCCCGTGGGCCGGGACGTCAGCGAAGTGCTCGACACCTACGTCTACAACAACGGCATCGTCGGTGGTGAGTGGGGCGTCAGCGCCGCCGTCGGGCTGGTGAAGGGGCTGGTCGGCGTCGTCCTGGTGCTGGGCGCCAACAAGGTGGCCCACCTGTTCGGAGAGCGAGGGATCTACCAGTCATGACCTACACCCCCGTCCATTCCCGCGGTTCGCTTTCCCCCCGTGCCCTGGGCCGGCTCGCCGGTCTCGTCAAGGCGGTGGTGTTCACCCTCGTGTGCGCCGTGGTGATCGTTCCGTTCATCGGGATGATCTCCACCAGCCTGGCATCGCGTGAACAGGTGACCAACGCCGGCGGCTACGTCCTGTGGCCGGACAACCCCACCTTCGACGCGTATACGGCGATCTTCTCGGGGGGAGTCGTCACCCGCGCCCTCGCCGTCAGCGTCGGTGTCACGGTGACGGGGACCCTGTTGAGCCTGATGTGCACGGCGCTGCTCGCCTACAGCCTGAGCAGGCCCGGGTCCTTCGCCCACAAACCACTCCTCATGGTGGTGCTGTTCTCCCTGCTCTTCACGCCCGGGATCATCCCCAGCTATCTGCTCGTGAAGAACCTCGGAATGGTCGACAGCTATTGGTCGATCATTCTCCCCACGGCGATCAACGCCTTCAACGTCATCGTCATGCGCGCCTTCTTCATGGATCTTCCGCAGGAACTGCTGGAGAGCGCACGGATCGACGGCGCGAGCGACCTCACCGTTCTCCACCGGATCATTCTCCCGCTGTCACGCGCGGTGCTCGCCGTCATCGGGCTCTTCTACGCGGTTTCCTACTGGAACGCCTTCTTCGCTCCCCTGCTGTACCTGAACGACAGTTCCAAGTGGCCGTTGCAGTTGGTACTGCGCACCTACGTGGTCAACAACACCGAACTGGGCGTCGAGCAACTGAACGCGTCCGCCGAGGCGTTGCCACCCCAGCAGTCCATCCAGATGGCGATTCTGCTGGTCTCGGTGATTCCCATCCTGCTGGTCTACCCCTTCCTCCAGCGTCACTTCACCAAGGGAATGCTGACGGGCGCGGTGAAGGGCTGATTCCGGCGCATCGCAGGAGCTGTACGAGCTGTACGACCTTTCGCTCTCTCCGTGCTGTTCGAAAGAAACAGAGGATCTCATGAACGACAACCGCAACGTTCTCAGCCGCCGTACGGTCCTCCGCGGCACCGCCGTCGCGGTCGCCGCCGTCGGAGTCGGCGGCCCGCTCCTGACGGCGTGCGGCGGGGACGGCGGCGGCGCGGCCGAGGCCGGGAAACGGATCAAGCTGCCCCACCACGTCGCGCGCGACCTCGGCATCAAGCCCGATCTGCCCAAGGTTCACAAGGACGGCACCGACGGGTACTTCGGCTTCCCCCAGGAAACGGTCAAGTCGGTGCGCAAGGCGCCGGGCAAGGGCGGAAAGGTCTCCGGGTTCGTCCAGACCTACACGCCCGTCCCACCGGGCGTGGACCGCAACAAGTACTGGCGCGCACTGAACGGCAAACTCAACGTCGACCTCCGGATGAGCGTCGTCGGGGCCGGCGACTACAGGACCAAGATCGCCACTCTCATCGCCGGTGACGACCTGCCCGACTTCACCCAGATCGTCAATGGTGCGGTCCCGGAGCTGGCCCCGTTCCTCGAAGCCAAGTGCCAGGACCTCAGCGAGTTCCTGGCGGGCGACGAGATCAAGAACTATCCCAACCTCGCCAACTTCCCCCAGTCGTGCTGGAAGGTGCCGGCCGTCAACGGCGGGATCTACGGCCTCCCCATACCCCGCCCGCGCGCGGTCATGGCCCTCTTCGGCCGGGACGACCTGCTGGAGAAGCAGGGCATCGACCCCTCCCCGAAGACGTTCGACGAGTTCTTCGCCGCCATGAAGGCGTACACCGCCCCCACGAGGAACCGGTACGCGCTGGCCTGCCCGCTCGGCATGTTCCGCTATGTCCAGCAAATGCTCGGCATGCCGAACAACTGGGTGACCGAAGGCGGCAAGTTGTCCAGCGTGAACGAGCTGGAGGGGACGAAGGACGCCTTGGCCGCGCTGGCCAGGGTCCGCAAGGCCGGCCTGTTCCACCCCGACGCGTTCCTGGCCACCGCCCCGCACGTGCAGTGGTTCAACGCCGGCACGGTCGCGTTCATCCAGAACCCGAACAACAGCTGGGTCGACCTGTACGACCAGAACGTCGCCGGGGATTCGTACCGGATCACCGGCCGGCCGGCCTTCTCCTTCGAGAAGGGCGTCACACCGACGCCCTGGATGCAGGACCCCTCGTTCTGGGGAGGCTTCAGCGCCATCAAGAAGGGCAGCAAGGACCGCACCCGAGAACTGCTCGACATCGCGAACTGGCTCGCCGCCCCCATAGGAAGCCAGGAATTCCTCTTCCGCCGCTACGGCCTCGAAGGAGTTCACTACACCCGGGACGCCGACGGCGCCCCCGCGCTGAACGACAAGGGGAAGTCCGAAACAGCGATCGGCGTCAAGTTCATCACCGACTCGCCCTTCGTTCTCACCTACCCGGACAACGACGACGTGGTCCGCGGGATGCACACCTTCGAGAAGGTGTTCTTCGAGACGGCGGTGGACAACCCCGTCTTCGGCTTCTACTCGCCCACGCTGACCCGCAAGGGCGCCCAGCTCCAGCAGATCGTCGACGAAGCATGCGTCGAGATCCTGCAGGGCCGGAAGCCCGTCTCCTCCTGGGACGACACCATGAAGACATGGCGGCAGAGCGGCGGGGACCGCGCGTGCGACGAACTGCAGAAGGCCATCGAGGCAGGCTGACCTCCGTCGGCGGGACGGCGTCCGGCCGTCCCGCATCGGACCTGTCACCGGAAAGGAGAACGCGATGACAGCCACAGGTGTCCCGCTACCCCGGGAAGACCGCACGCAGTCCCCGCTGACCGGCTGGACACGCGCCCACTGGGAGCACACCGCGGACCGTCTGCTGTCAGCGGTACGCCCCTACGCCTCCAGCACCCACGCACTGATCGACCTGCCCGGCCCGACCGGCCGGTCGGGCCGGCACAGCGACGGCCTCGAAGGCTTCGCCCGCACGTTCCTGCTGGCGGCCTTCCGCCTCGCCAGGTCGGGGGACCACGACCCGCTCCAGCTCGCGGAGCGGTACGCCCGAGGCATCGCCGCCGGAACGGACCCCGCCTCGCCCGAGCGGTGGCCCACGCTGCGGGACACCCCGCAGGCCAAGGTGGAAGCCGCCTCCATCGTGCTCGCGCTGCACGAGACCCGCCCCCTCGTCTGGGACCGGCTGGACGACGCCGTGCGGGAGCGGGTGGTCGAGTGGCTGGCACCCGCGGTCGGCCAGGTGCCCAGCCGCAACAACTGGGCGTGGTTCCAGGGGGTGACGAACGCCTTCCTGCGCTCGGTCGGCGGGCCGTGGTCACCCGACGACGTCGACGCCGTCATGGCGCTGAACGAGGAGTTCTACGTCGGCGACGGCTGGTACGCCGACGGCACCGACCAGCCGGGCGACCACCGCAGGTTCGACTACTACTCCGGCTGGGCCATGCACTTCTACCCCCTCTGGTTCTGCCGCATCGCCGGCGAGGACGCCTACCGGGACCGGATGGCGCTCTACCGCGAACGGCTCTCCCGCTATCTCCAGGACGCGGCCCACCTCGTGGGCGCCGACGGCGCGCCGGTGTTCCAGGGGCGTTCCCTGACGTACCGCATGGCGGTGGCGGCCCCGTTCTGGACCGGGGCGCTCTTCGACGCCACGCCCCTCGCTCCCGGGCTGACCAGGAGGCTCGCCAGCGGTGTGCTGCGCTATTTCCTCGACGGCGGCTGCGTGGACGAACGCGGGCTGCTGTCCCTCGGGTGGCGGGACGCGTTCCCCCGGATCCGGCAGCCGTACTCCGGTCCGGCGTCGCCGTACTGGGCGAGCAAGGGCTTCGCCGGGCTCCTGCTGCCCGCCGATCACCCGGTGTGGACCGCGGTCGAGGAACCGCTGCCCGTCGAGGAGGCCGACACGGAGTTCCCTCTCACGGGCCCCGGGTGGCTCGTCTCGGGCACCCGCCGGGACGGGATCGTACGGCTGGTCCAGCACGGCGGGGACCACGCCGACCCGAGGTTCCTGGAGTCCGACGACAGCGTGTACGCGCGCCACGCCTACGCGACGGCCGCCGGGCCCGCCGTCGGCGGTACCGCGGACTCCCGTCCGGTCGACGCCCACGTCGCGCTGGTCCGCCCGGACGGCTCACCCTCCCTGAGGCGGCCCTGGCGAAGGCTGCGGCTGGACGGCAGGGTGGGAGTCTCCCGCCACCGGGCCCACTGGCTGGACGGCGAGCTCCCCGACTACTTCGTGCCCGACTCGTCCCGGTTCACCCCCGGCCCCGTCGTGACCACCGCATCGGTGCTGCACGGCGGGGCGGAGGTACGGCTGGCACGCGTCGACGCCTGGCAGCCACCGGACCGTGACGCCGAAGCCGACGGCGGTCAGGCACCGGGCCTCCCCGAGGACCACGGGCCGTGGACGCTCAGCATGAGCGGTCTGCCCGTCGCGGACGAGGCACCCGTCCAGGCACGTCTCTCGCCCGCCCGGGTCGACGTGACGACGGCGAACGGCCTGACCAGCACGGTGATCGGACTGCGGGGGCTCACGGAGGCGGCGGCCGTGGAGGCCGACGGCACCAACGCGTTCGGCCGGTACGCGGCCGTCCCCACCGCCACCAGCGGGCAGCCGGTGCGCCACGGCGAGGTCTACGCGGCTCTGCTGGTCCTCGCCGGCGACCCCGCGATCGTCACCTCCGCCGAGGCGGTGACCGTCGACATGACGGAGGACGCGCACGGGAACATGGTCAGCGTGGACTGGGGCGACGGACACCGCGACGAGGTCCGCCTCGACCCGCCGGGGAGCCGGACGGCCGAGACCGTCGCCCCGACGTATCCGGCACCCGCCCGGACGAATCCGGCACCTGACACTACGGAGACGACATGACCCGACGACCGCGGTGCGCGCTCGCCATGGCCGAGTACCTCCCCGCCCGGCTCTTCAGCCCCGCCGACCGGGCACGCATGGAGGCCCTGAGCGAGGTGGCACCGGTGGTGCTCACGGACTTCGACGGGGCCGGGGCACGGCGCGTGCTCGGCGATCTGGACGTACTGATCACCGGGTGGGAGGCACCGGTCATCGACGAGGCGGTGCTCGACCGCGCGCCGCGCCTGCGGGCCGTCCTGCACGCCGCCGGAACGGTGAAACACCACGTCCGCCCCGTCTGCTGGGAACGAGGACTGGCCGTCACCACGGCGGCGGACGCGAACGCCCTCCCGGTCGCCGAGTTCACGCTGGCCTGGATCCTGCTGGCGGGCAAGGGAGTGATGGCGCTCAAGGAGCGCTACGCACGGGAACGAGCGGCCATCCCCCTGCACCTCGACCACCCGGGCATCGGCAACGCCGGACGGCACGTCGGCATCATCGGCGCCTCTCGGATCGGGCGCCGGGTCATCGAACTCCTGCGCCCGCACGACGTCCTGGTCTCCGTCTACGACCCGTTCCTCGCCCCCGCCGACGCCGTGACCCTGGGGGTCCGGCCCCTTCCCCTGGACGAGCTGCTGGACCAGTGCTCGGTGGTGAGCGTGCACGCGCCGGTGACCGACCGCACGCGCGGAATGCTGGACCGCCGCCGGCTCGGCCTGCTGCGCGACGGCACGACGCTCATCAACACCGCCCGCGGTGCCCTGATCGACCAGCGGGCGCTCACCGAGGAGCTGGTCTCGGGCCGCCTGCACGCCGTCCTGGACGTCACGGAGCCAGAGGTCCTGCCCGCGGACTCGCCCCTGTACGAACTGCCGAACGTCGTGCTGACACCACATCTGGCGGGCTCCTCCGGCAACGAACTGACCCGGCTGGGCCGCTCGGCGGTGGACGAGCTCGAACGCCTCGTGCACGGCCGGCCCTTCCGTTCTCCCGTGGCCGCGCCCGATCTCGACCACACCGCCTGACCTTTCACACGAATGAGAGTCTGAATCATGGCCCATGAACGATCCGGCGCCCGTCCCCCGCGCCTCCTGCTGCGCTCCGCGTGGCAGACGGTGAACATCGGCGACGTGGCCCACACGCCGGGCCTGCTGGCCCTGTTGGAGAAACACATCCCCGAGGCCGAGGTGCAGGTGTGGCCGAGTGCGGTGGACAACGGGGTGGAAGCCCAGATCGCCGCCCGGTTCCCTCACGTGCGGGTGCTGAGGAACACCCCTGAGAGCCTCTCGTCGGCCATCGCCCACAACGACTTCCTGCTGCACGGGTCGGGGCCGAAGCTCATGGGAGCGAGGGAGCTGGCCCAGTGGGCGGAGGCCGGAAAACCGTACGGGGTCTACGGCATCACACTCCAGGAGAGCGACGAGGAGACGGTCCGCCTTCTGAGCGGCGCCGAGTTCGCGTACTTCCGGGACTCGGTCTCCCTGCGGCGGGCACGCGAGGCTGGGGTGAGCGCACCGGTGGTGGACTTCACCCCCGACAGCGCGTTCGCCGTCGACCTCGCCGACGACGCCGCCGCGCGGGCCTTTCTGGAGGCGAGCGGGCTGTCGGACGGCACGTTCCTGTGCTGCCTCAGCCGACTGAGGGTGAGCCCGTACTGGGACATGTACGACCGGCCCCTGACCGAGCAGGACCGGCGGGACCACGCCTACAACGAGCGGATGAGGGAGCAGGACCACGCGCCGCTGCGCGCCGCGATCGAGTCGGTGGTACGGAACACGGGCCTGAAGGTCCTGCTGTGCCCCGAGGACAGCTCGCAGATGCGGATCGCACGGGAGAACATCTACGACCGGTTGCCGGCGGACGTCCAGGACCGGGTGGTGTGGAGGGAGAACTTCTGGACCCTCGGCGAGGCATTGAGCGTCCACGCCCGGTCCGCCGGGCTGTTCGGCAGCGAGATGCACTCGCCGATCATGGCCGTCGGACACGGCGTCCCCGCCCTCGTGTGCCGGTGGAAGGAGCAGACGTCCAAGGGGTTCATGTGGCGTGACATCGGGCTCGGGGACTGGTTGTTCGACATGGACGATCCGGAGTCCGTGGCCCGGATCGCGCCTGCCGTCCTGAGCATGGCGGCCGACCCCGCCGCCGCGAGGACCAAGGCCGAAGCGGCCAGGGAGAGGGTGCACCGGATGCAGGCGGAGTCGATGCGTGTCCTCGCCGACGCACTCGGCGCGGCGCCGCGGCACTGACCGTCACGCCGCGCCGGGGCGCCGTGCCCGCGCCGCGCGAGACGCCGTTGATCCGGTGGGCGGTCATTCCGACGTCTGCCGGCAGCCGCGCCGGACGCCCGGTCTACGGGGCGGCGGGCGGCCCCGCACTGCAGTGGGAGCCGGGGGTGTGGACGCTGTGAGCGATGCGCAGCTCCGCCTCCCGGCCGGGCGCCGGCGAGGGTCGCAGATCCGGGGACGGATTCCACGAGAAGGGGTGACCGTGCGTGTGGGCCGCGTCATGAGAGGCGAGGGCCAGCGGGATCAGCCTCATCCGCGCGTCGATCCACGCACGGTCCCAGGGTCCCTCCTCGATGATCTGCCGCGCCGGACGGAACTCCAGGTAGATCGTCCGCCTCAGGCGGTTGCCCCGCACCGCGGGGGAGCCGTGCACCAGCATGGTGTCGTGCACGAGGACATCACCGGCCGCGAGTTCCACCTCGACGAATCCTTCCGGCTCCCAGCCCGTGTCCCGTTCGATGGCACAGATGTCGGCCGCGCGGCGCTGGGAACCGGGCAGAACCCGTAGCGCGCCTTCCCCCGAGCGGGAGTCGTCGAGGTAGACGCCGACGTTGAAGATGCGGTGCCGGCGCGGGTGCACGGCATCCTGGTGCCACGGCACGGGCGCACCGTCGCCGGCCCCCTTGAACACCAGGGACTCGTAGGTCGGCACGAAGTCCGGGCCGGGCGCCACCTCCGCGAACGCCTGTCCGTCCAGGAGCTGGCTCAGGCGGTCGGCCTCGCCCCCGGGTATGCCATGACCGTCTTCAAGGCCGTGACCGGGGTGACGATCGGCGCCTACATCCGGCAGGCCGGACGTCGTTGGCCCACGACCTCCTGCTGACCACGGACCTGTCCGTCGTGCAGATGGCGCACACGGCCGGATTCGGTTCGGCGAGCCGCTTCTACGCCGCCTTCTCGGCCACCTACGGCATGGCCCCGGCGGAGTTCCGCCGACGCCACCGAGCGCTGTACCCCGCGCTGTGACCGGCGCAGGCGACCGGGGCCGGGCGGCGGATTGTGCAAGGGACGAGCTTCCAGTCAATGGCACGGCCGTGCCCCCTGCGGCCACAGTTGCTGGTCCAGGACGTGTTTTCTTGTCGAGGAGCAATCGGATGTACGCAGCAGGTTCCCTTTCCGGCCTCCGCGTTGCCGTCACGGGAGCAACCGGTGGTATCGGCCGAGTGCTGGTGGCGGCCCTGCGGGAGCGCGGCGCGGCGGTGGCGGTGACGGGTTCGGACGAGCAACGCCTCGACTCCCTGACGCGGCACACGCCCGGTGTGGTCGGCCGTGTCGCCGACATCACCGACGAGGAGCAGGTGGCCGGCTTCATGGCGACGGCCGTCGGTGAACTGGGCGGCCTCGACGTCCTCGTCAACCTCGCGGGACTGTCGATCCCCGGCGAGATCGCGACGGCGTCGGCGGCGGACCTCGGCACCATGCTGGACGTCAACGTGTCCGGGACCGTGCTCGCCTGCAAGCACGCCATTCCGCACCTGGCCGGTGGACAGGGCCTGATCGTCAACGTGGGGTCCGCGGCGGGCCTGCGGCCGAACGCCACCGCCCCGGGGTACTGCACCGCCAAGGCGGCCGTGGCGATGTTCACCGCGGCCCTCTCGCTGCAGCTGAAGGAGCAGCGGATCCGGGTCACGCACCTGGCTCCGGGAGGAACCGACACCCCGTTCTGGGGCGACCGGCCCGTACAGCGGGAGTCCCTGATGGCGCCCGAGGACGTGGTCTCGGCGTTGCTGTACGTCATTTCCCTTCCCCCTCACGTGGTGGTGCGCGAGCTGCTCTTCGAGTCCACGGGAGCACCCCGGTCGCGTTGAGACCGGCCGCATGAGCCTCATTCATGAACTTCTTTCGCACTTCCTTCAGAAGATGGGACTTTCCATGCCCCTCGCGATTCAGTACGCGGGCCCTCGTTCGATCGTCACGGCGCAGGCCGCCCGGCGCCCGCCGGGGCCGGGGGAGGTGGAGATAGCCCCGGCCTACACCGGGATCTGCGGGACGGACCTGCATGTCTTCCATGGCGAGATGGACGGCCGTGTGCACCGGCCGGCGGTCCTGGGCCACGAGATGTCCGGAAGGGTCACTGCGATCGGTGAGGGCGTCACCCGCTTTTCCCCGGGGGCCCCTGTGACTGTGATGCCGCTGCGCTCCTGTGATGTGTGCGCGGCGTGCCGGAGCGGCCATCGGCACATCTGCCAGTCGCTGGAATTCATCGGCATCGACTCCGCCGGCTCTCTTCAGGAGCGCTGGACCGTACCGGCCGACGTGGTGATACCTCTGCCGCCCGATATCGACCTGGCGTCGGCGGCACTCGTGGAGCCGACGGCGGTGGCCGTCCACGACGTCCGCCGGGCCCGGGTCTCGGACGACGACACCGTGGTGGTCGTGGGCGCCGGACCCATCGGTGTGCTGATCGCCGTCCTCGCCCGCAGGGCCGGCGGTTCCGTACTGGTAGTCGAACCGGACGCCTACCGGCGGGACTTCATGTCCCGGCTCGGTTTTCCCACCGTCGACCCGGGCAGCGAGGATGCCGCGGCTGCCGTGGAGCGCTGGACCGAGGGGGCCGGTGCCTCCGTCGCCTTCGAGGTCTCCGGAGCGGAGGCCGGCCTGGCCACCGCAGTACAGGTTCTCGGGGTCCGCGGCCGGCTCTGCCTCGTCGCGATCCACCCCCGCCCGAAGAGCATCGACCTGCACCGGATCTTCTGGCGCGAACTGACCCTCGTCGGGGCCCGGCTGTACGAGCGGAGCGACTTCGCCGAGGCCGTGGAGCTGATCCACGACGGCACGGTGCCGGCGGACGCCATGATCTCCACGATCGTCCCGCTCGGTGAAGCGGCTGAGGCGTTCGCCGCCATGGAGTCCGGTCGAGGGGTCATGAAGGTACTCGTCCGAATCGGCGCAGGAGAGACACGATGACGGAACTGCGCTCCCCCTTCGACCTCTCCGGCAAGCGGGCCGTGGTCACCGGAGCCAGCCGCGGCATCGGCCAGGCCATAGCCGTAGCCCTCGCCCGGTCGGGAGCCGATGTCGTCGGTGTCTCCAGCACGATCACCGACGACGGCGAGACCGGCGCGGCGGTCCGTGCCGAAGGGCGGTCCTTCCAGGCACTGCGGGCCGACCTGGCAGACCGCCGAGCTGTCACCGATCTGGCGTCGACGCTCACGGAGACCCAGCCACCGATCGACATCCTGGTCAACAACGCAGGAGTCATCCGCCGGGCGCCGGCCGCCGTCCATTCCGAGGAGGACTGGGACCTCGTCCTGCAGGTGGACCTGACCGCCCAGTTCCTGCTGGCCCGGCACATCGGTGCGACCATGGTGCGCAGAGGCTCAGGCAAGATCATCTTCACGGCGTCCCTTCTGAGTTACCAGGGCGGCATCCTGGTTCCCGGATACGCCGCCGTCAAGCACGGCGTCCTGGGAGTGGTGAAGGCGCTCGCCAACGAATGGGCCGGGTCCGGGGTCAACGTGAACGCGCTGGCGCCCGGATACATCGCCACCGACAACACCGCCGCCCTGCGCGACGACCCGCAGCGCAGCGGGGCGATCCTCGACCGGATCCCGGCCGGCCGCTGGGGCGATCCCTCGGACCTCGCGTGGAGCGCGGTGTACCTGGCCAGTGCCGCGGCGGACTACGTGCACGGCGCGACGCTGCCCGTCGACGGGGGATGGCTGGGGCGTTGAGGGACGAGCGCCGGGGGCGGGCCCCGGGGGGCGGGCCCCCCCCCCGCCCCCAAGGGGCGAAAACCCCCCCCGAGCAAAGAAAAACACAAAACAGAAAAAAAAAAACA
>NZ_JBEYCF010000069.1:0-33031 GCF_040632605.1 Streptomyces sp. NPDC019224
CCACCGATCCGGTGCCCGCCGAGGAGCCCGGTGCCGCGTGCGACGTCCAGGGCCACGTGCAACGACTCCGCGAGCAGCTGAAGACGCGCTGAACCTGCCGCCAGGGAGTCAGGCGATGCGCCGAGCTGTACGGCTTCGGCGCGGTAAACGAGGTCGACGCACTGGAGCGGGTGCTGAAGCAGGCGGAGGGCCTGGCAGAGGCGGATGGCCTGAGCCGGGCCGCGGCAGCCCCTGCCGGCCGCTCAGGAACCGATGTGCGCGGCGAAGGCCGTCCAGGTGGTGGGGGCGAGGGTGAGCGTGGGGCCCTCGGGGTTCTTGGAGTCGCGGACGTGGACGGCGGCGGGGTGGGCGGCGATCTCGACGCACTGCCCGCCCTCGCTGCCGCTGTAGCTCGACTTCTGCCAGTCGTAGGCGACTTCGAGGCACTGGCCGCCCTCGTCGCCGCTGTAGCTGGACTTGAACCAGGCGCGTGCAGTGCTCATTGCTCTCCCAGCAGGCTGTCCAACAGGCCCACGGTTTCTTCGGGGTTGAGGGCCTGAGCTCGCAGCATCGCATACTTCTGGGACAGGATGCTGACCTCGTCAGGGTCGGAGACGAGCAGGCTCCCGCGCTGTGTTTCCGAGTAGGCGACGCGCTGGTAGTCGGGTGTTTCGAGCAGTGTGAAGGGCCCGTCGAGGCCTGCATGTGTACGGTGGTTCAGGGGGAGTACCTGGAGGCAGATGCCGGGGAGTGCGGCGCATGCGCGCAGGTGACGCAGTTGCCGTGCATGCTCCTCGTCGTCGACGAGTTGAAGTCTCACGACCGGCTCCCAGATCACGAAGCTGATGGTCGGGGGCTGGTCGCGTCGCAGGATCTCCTGTCGCCCCAGGCGCCCTGCGGTCTGTTCCACGATCTTCTCCTCGCTGAAGACCGGCACCCTGTTGCGGAACACCGCACGCGCGTACGCCTCTGTCTGGAGGAGCCCGGGAACGACCTGGTTGTCGTACCAGGACAGTGCGAGCGCCTCCCGCTCCAGGTCCATGTACTCCTCCGCCCACGCCGGAATCAGATCCACCTCCGGCATGTTCTCCACCGCCGTCGCCAGCGCCCCCTTCGTCTCCAGCAGGGTGTCCATGCGGCGGGCCAGGGGCAGTTGGAGGGCGCGTCTGCCCTGCTCGATGGAGGCGATGGTCTCCGGCTGGGTGCAGGTCCGTTCGGCCAGTTGGCGCTGGGTCATCCCGGCGGCGGTGCGGAACTGGGCAACCAGCGCGCCCACCAGCCTCATCGCCGACGCGTTCTTGCGCTGCCGCTTCCTGGGTTGCATACGGTCCCCACTTCCCGCCCGCGTCCGTACTTCACGCGCGCGCGACCCGTACAAGAAATCTGTACGGGCGCGCACACTGCGACAGCCTAGTCACCGAGTGTGACGCTCGCTTCATGAACGAGACGATGCAACTCCCGCTGCTGCGCGAGCGGTTCTTCCGGCGGGAGCGCCGGTCGGTCCGGGAGGCCCGGGAATTCGTACGGAGTGCGCTGGCCGACTGGAGGGTCGGCGAGGTGCGGGCGGACGAGGTGGTGGTGTGCGTGAGCGAGCTGGCCACCAACGCTCTGGTGCACGGGGTGCCGCCCGGGCGCGGGTACCGGTTGATGCTGTGGCTGCGGGACGAGGGGCAGGTCCGGGTCGAGGTGCACGACAGCGGCGACGGGGAGCCCGGCGTGCGTGAGCCGGACGGGGAGTCGGGGCGGGGGCTGGTGATCGTCGACGCGTTGGCGGACCGGTGGGGCGTAGGGGAGCGGGTGCCGGGCAAGGTCGTGTGGTGTGAGTTCGGTGTCCAGGCACCTACGGCCGGTCCACGATGGCCATGAAGAGCACCACCGCGCTCCCGGTCGGTGTGGCGACCGTCGTGAAGACCTTCGAGGGTGAGGTGGCAGGGCGGTCGACGACGCTGGTCACGGCCGCCTTCGGCCAGGAGACCGGCGTCGGTCCGTACATCGCCGTGGAGTCGTTCGAGGGCGTGCTCGCCGGGCGCGAGGGGACGTTCGACTTCGTGCACCCGGCCACGACCAGCGGCAGCGACCGTACGGGCGAGTACTTCACGATCGTCCCGTCGAGCGGGATCGCCGCCCCCGCCGGGATCGGCGGGGGCGGCGGGATCGCCGTCGACGAGGACGGCACGCACCGGATCCGGTTCGACTTCGAGCCGGCCGGTCAGTAGGTGAGCGCGTCGTCCATCTCGCTCTGCCAGTAGGTGACGAAGCCGTTGTCGTCCCAGTAGGTCTCACCGGGCAGCGTCAGCTCGGCCGGCGGGGTGTTGGTGGAGGCGTTGTCGCGGTCGGCGAAGAACACGCCGAGGCGGGTGCTCTTGTACGGCTTCCGGCCGTTCGGCTCTCCGGTCAGGCCGATGGCGGCGTATGCCGACCGGCCCGGCGCGAGCGTCACCACGGCCTGCGGCTTGCTGTCCTGGAGGACCTGGAACACCGCCTGCGCGCCGTCGAAGCGGAGCATGGGCGCGTGGTACGCGTAGCAGGGGCGGTCACCGGTGTTGGTCATCGTGAGCAGCAGGTGGTTGATCGGGCGGCTCACCTTGGTGACGGTGACCTTCGTGTTCGAGCCGGTGCAGGTGGCCGGGGCCTTCGGCTCGGGGGCGGGCTTCTCGGCGGGCTTGGTGGCGGGCTTGGCGGCGGCCGGGGTCTTCGGCTCGGCGTCGGCGGCCGGGTCGGTGTCCGTCGGCGCCGTCGTGTCCTTCTTCGGCGTGGCCGAGGTCTGCGGCGAGGGTGACGTGGCGGTGCCCTGGTCCGCCGCCGAGCCGGCCGCGGCCGGCTTCTTCGCGTCGGTGCCGTCGTCTCCGCCGCAGGCCGTGAGCGACAGTGCGGCGAGCAGGGCGGTGGCCGCGAGGACGGTGGTGCGGATGCGGTTGCTGCGCATGGTGGTACTCCCCGTAAGTGTGGGTTGGTCTGTGGTCTGTGGTCTGTGTGCTGTGGTCAGTTGTGGCAGATCAGGAGCAGGACGATCGTGCTGGTCACGATCACCACCCCGATGGCCAGCGCATCGGTCAACTCGATGCGGAAGAGGGTTCGCACTGGGCCGGTCCCCCGTGGTCGCTGTGGTGTGGTCCGAGCTTGGGGCACGACGGATTCCGGCCGCAACGCCCGCCACACCATTGGGGATGCTGGAATGCCTGCGCGTACTGTGACCTGGGCAGATTCCACGTCCCTGGAACGCTGATCCGGGACGGACCAGGAGGGGGAACGCCGTCATGGCGACACCGGAGGCCGAGGAACTCGCGGGCCTGCTGAAGAAACTGAAGGACCGTTCGGGGCGCAGCTACGGGGTGCTGGCCGGCCGACTGCACGTCAGCACGTCGACGCTCCACCGGTACTGCAACGGGGACGCCGTGCCGGGCGAGTTCGCGCCCGTGGAGCGGTTCGCCCGGCTCTGCGGGGCCACCGCCGACGAGTTGGTGGAGATCCACCGCCGGTGGATCATCGCCGACGAGGCGCGGCGGCGGGGGAAGGCGGATGCCGCGGCGGCGGTGCCGGGCGAGGTGCCGGGCGGGGCGTCGACGGGTGTTCCGGTCGAGCCCGAGCCGGTACGCGCGGAGCCGGAGCCCGCAGCCGCCGAGCCCCAGCCCGTATCCGTACCCGCACCCGCCGAGTCCGAGCCCGCGCCCGCGCCCGCCGAGCCGGCGTCCGCACCCGTGGAGCCGGCGTCCGCACCCATGGCGTCCGAGCCCGGCCCCGTACGGGTGGACCCGGACCCCGCGCCCTCCTCCCGCTGGCGCCGGGCCTCCGCTCGTACGCGGGTGCTGCTCGCCGTCGCCGCGGTCGTCGCGCTCACCGTGCCCACCGCCGTGGTCATCGGCCGGGTCAAGGAGGAGACCGGTCCGGACACGGCCATCGGTCTCTCGAGCGGGCGGAGCACCGCGGAGGGGAAGGACGCCGCCGTCGTGTCCGCGTCCCCGCCGAGCCCCTCGCCGTCGGTCAGCGCGTCGAAGCGGCCCAGCGCCTCCGCGAGTGCGAGGAGTTCGGTGAGTCCTTCCGTACGGACGTCACCGTCCGCCTCGCCCACCACCAGCCGGCCCGAGAGCGCTACCGGGCGGCCGCCCACGGTCACCATCAGCTCGTACAACTGGGAGGAGCCCTGCGGGCAGTACTACCTGCTCGGCCAGGACCCGGCGACCGTGCCGCCCCCGCCGCCGCCCACCGGCACCCGGGGCTGGGCGCGGGCGCTCGGCGGGGTGGACGGCGGCAGCATGAAGCTGGAGCTGACCGTGCAGGGCACCTCCTCGCAGGCCGTCGTCCTGACCGGGCTCCAGGTGAAGGTGCTGAGCCAGCGGGCGCCCGTGCAGCAGCCGGCGTTCTCGATGGGCGACGGCTGCGGCAGCGGCATCGAGCCCCAGTCCTTCGACGTCGACCTGGACGACAGCCGTCCCACGCTCACCCCGGTCGCCGGGAAGCAGGGGGACGAGGTCGTCCCGGCGAAGAACTTCCCGTTCCGGGTGTCGTCCAGTGATGTGGAGGTCTTCGACCTGGACGCGCACGTGGAGGGCCACGACGTCAGCTGGTACCTGGAGCTGGAGTGGAGCAGCGGCGGCCGGAAGGGCACCCTGCGCGTCGACGACGGCGGCAAGCCGTTCCGCACCAGCAGCATCGCGGGGCGCCCGGAGTACTACTACCGCTACGACACGTCGGTCTGGGAGAAGCGCTGAGCGGTACGCGATCCGGGGACCGCGTACCGCTCGGGCGGGTCAGGCGCGCTTGCGGCGCCGGGCCATGACGACCAGGCCCGCACCGGCGGCGACGACCACGGCGCCCCCGACGGTGACCGGGATCATGTCGCCGCTGCCGGTCGTCGCCAGGTCGCCCTCGGGCCGGGAGGGACTGGCGGACGGCGCCGGGGTCCCCGGGGCCGTCGAGCCGGACGGGGTGGCGCTGCCGGTCGGCGCCACCGGGGCCGAGGGGGTGGCGGTCGCCGGGGGCGTCGTGGAGGGCGTGCCGCTCGGGGTCGTACCGGGCTTCGGGGTGCCGGGGGCCTCGGGGAGGCAGCCGGTGAACGGGAAGTGGTGCGTCTCCGCGCCGCCCGAACCGTGCAGCGAGGCCACCCAGACCGAGCCGTTGACAGGGGCGGCGTTGCCGAGCTCCAGGTGCGCGTACGGGGCGAGCACGCTGCCCGGCCAGGCGGCCTGGCTGTTCTTGACGATCCTGGTGGCGTTCGGGAAGTTCCACAGCAGCCTGGCGCGGACCGCGCCGTCGTCCGCGCTCTGCGTCTTGTCGTCCAGGACGAAGTCCTGACCGCCCGACAGGAAGAAGCCGGTCGTGCCGGCGGTCGCCATGTCGTACGACTGGCCCGTGACGTTGACGATCGTCGTCGCGCCCGCCGGGACCTCGACGAAGACCTCCTTCGCCTTCTCCAGCTGCGAGGCCTGGACGGAGAAGACGTTGCGGCCGCTGTCCGTGCCGGTCAGCGTCAGCCGGTTCCCGTCGAGCCGGGCCTCGGCACCGGCGGTGGCCGGCTCCTCGGCCAGGGCGTCCGAGTAGGAGCGGAGCTTGGCGAACTCCCCGTCGAAGTCGATGAGATCGGCCTTCTTGCCGAATGTGCCGTTGTGCATCTCGACGGCGCGGCCCTCGACCGTGCCGCCGACGACGGCGTTGCCCTTCATCACGACGGTGGCCGAGCCGCCGTTGACCAGGTCGCCCCGCACGACGAGCGACGCCCGGCCGGGCAGCGCGTCGACCTGGGGGGCCGTCAGCTCGTTGCCGACGCTGAACCCGCCGCTGAAGTCGGCGTTGCCGCCGACGGCCACGGCGCCTTCCGCGTCGGGGGAGTGGACGTCGTCCCCGAGGACGAACTCGCCGTACTTCCCGGCGATCCCGAAGGCGTCGGTGGTGCAGTCCGCCGAGGCGGAGGTGGCCTGGGCGGCCGGAGCGACGGTGAGCCCGAGAACGAGGGCACCGCCGAGTGCCGCGAGGGCGGTGGAGGTCGGTATGCGCATAGTGCGTGGTTCTCCCGCAGAGCAGTCATGAAGGTTCTGTGGCGACTTCGGCCATGATTCTCATACTCCCGGAAATTGGTCAATACCAATGGGGATTCAGGTGGGTGACTCCGTGTCGGACGGCAGGGGGCGGCCGGGAAAAAGGGGCGGCCGGGAAAAGGGGCCGAGAAAAAAACGGGGCCCGGCGGCACCGAAGTGCCGCCGGGCCCCGCCGACTTCCGCTGACGCGGGCCGGTCCGGAGCCGCTCAGAGCCGCTCGGGCGTCCGGATGCCGAGCAGCGCCATGCCCCGGTGCAGCGTGCGGGCGGTGAGCTCGACGAGGAACAGCCGGTTCTCCACCACCTCGGCCGGGTTCTCGTCGCTCAGCACGTGGCACTGGTCGTAGAACGTGGTGAGGTGCGACGCCAGCTGGTAGAGGTACGCGGCCAGCTTGTGCGGCTCGTAGTGCGCGGCCACCTCGGCCAGCACCTCGCCGAACTGGTCCAGGTGCAGGCCCAGCGCCCGCTCGGCCGGGGCCAGCTCCAGCTCCGGGTGCGCGACCGGCCTCGCGTCGCCCGCCTTGCGCAGGATCGACTGGATGCGCGCGAACGCGTACTGGAGGTAGACCGACGTATCGCCGTTCAGCGACACCATCTGGTCCAGGTCGAACTTGTAGTCCCGCACGGCGGAGGTCGACAGGTCCGCGTACTTCACGGCGCCCACGCCGACGTACCGGCCGTTCTCGACGATCTCCTCCTCGGACAGGCCCACCTTCCCGGCCTTCTCCCGGACCACGGCCGTCGCCCGCTCGACCGCCTCGTCGAGCAGGTCCTCCAGCCGGACCGTGACCCCCTCACGGGTCTTGAACGGCTTGCCGTCCTTGCCGAGCACCGTGCCGAACGCGAGCTGGTGCGCCTTCACGTCGTCGTTCAGCCAGCCGGCCCGCCGGGCCGTCTCGAAGACCATCTTGAAGTGCAGCGACTGCCGCGCGTCCACCACGTACAGCAGGGTGTCCGCCTTCAGGCCCTGCACCCGGTCGCGGATCGCGGAGAGGTCGGTCGCCGCGTAGCCGTAGCCGCCGTTCGTCTTCTTGACGATCAGCGGGACCTTGTTGCCGTCGGGCCCCAGCACGTCGTCGAAGAAGACGCACAGCGCACCCTCGGAGCGGACGGCGACGCCCGTCTCCTCCAGGATGCGGCAGGTCTCCTCCAGCATGTCGTTGTACCCCGACTCGCCGACGATGTCGGGGTCGGAGATCTCCATGTCCAGCTTGTCGAAGACCGAGTAGAAGTAGATCTTCGACTCGTCCACGAACCGCTGCCACATCGCCAGCGTCTCCGCGTCGCCCGCCTGGAGCGCGACCACCCGGTCCCGGGAGCGCGCCTTGAACTCCTCGTCCGAGTCGAACAGGGCCCGCGACGCCTTGTAGAGCCGGTTCAGCGAGGACATGGCGGCCTCGCCGTCCTCCTTGCCGCCTTCGTGGTCCAGCTCGTGCGGGTGCTCGATGAGGTACTGGATGAGCATGCCGAACTGGGTGCCCCAGTCGCCGATGTGGTGGCGCCGGATCACGGACTCGCCGGTGAACTCCAGGATCCGCACCATCGCGTCACCGATCACCGCGGACCGCAGGTGGCCGACGTGCATCTCCTTGGCCACGTTCGGCTGGGCGTAGTCGATGACCGTGGTGCCCGCCGCCGCGTTCGCCGGAACGCCCAGCCGGTCGCCGTCCGCGGCGCGCGCGGCCAGCGTCTCCGTGATCGCCCGGTCGGTCAGCGTGACGTTCAGGAAGCCGGGCCCGGAGACCTCGACGTCCTTGATCAGGTCCGAGGCCGGGAGCGCGCCGGTGACCTGGGCGGCCAGCTCGCGCGGGTTGCCCTTGAGCTTCTTGGCGAGCGCGAGGATGCCGTTGGCCTGGAAGTCGGCCCGGTCGCTTCGGCGCAGCAGCGGGTCGGCGGTGCCGGCCTCCGGCAGGGCTGCCATGAGGGCGTCCGCCAGCTGCTGCTGGAGCGTGGAAGCGAGGGAAGTGACCGAGGCCATGAGCTGGCTGCCGTTTCCGTAGGGGTACAGGGGATGATCCCGAGTATCCCACGGCCCGCGCAGCCGTACGCAAAGTCGTTTTCGCGCTGCGCCCGGCACCTGGGAGAATGGGGACGTCCCTACGAGCCCACCAGAGAGAAGGACGTGCCGACCGTGGCTCAGAGTCAGAGCAGCACCGAGACCGACTGGGTCTCCCGCTTCGCGGACGAGGTCATCGCCGAATCGGAGCGTCGTGCGCCTGGCAAACCGGTCGTCGTCGCCTCCGGCCTCTCCCCGTCGGGCCCGATCCACCTGGGCAACCTCCGCGAGGTCATGACCCCGCACCTGGTCGCCGACGAGATCCGCCGCCGCGGCCACACCGTGCGCCACCTGATCTCCTGGGACGACTACGACCGCTACCGCAAGGTGCCGAACGGCGTCCCCGGCGTCGACGAGTCCTGGGCCGAGCACATCGGCAAGCCGCTGACCTCGGTGCCCGCCCCGGCCGGCTCCGCCCACCCGAACTGGGCCGAGCACTTCAAGGCCGCCATGACCGAGTCCCTGGCCGAGCTGGGCGTCGAGTACGACCCGATCAGCCAGACGGAGCAGTACCTCGCGGGCACCTACCGCGAGCAGATCCTGCACGCCGTGCGCCACCGCGCGGACATCGACGCCGTCCTCGACCGCTACCGCACCAAGAAGGACCCGGCGGCCGGCAAGAAGCCGCAGCAGAAGAAGGTGGACGAAGCCGAGCTGGAGGCCGAGGCCGGCTCCGGCGCGGCGAGCGAGGACGACGGCAGCGGCGGCTCCGCCGGCTACTTCCCGTACAAGCCCTACTGCGGCAACTGCGAGAAGGACCTCACCACCGTCACCTCGTACGACGACGACACCACCGAGCTGAACTACACCTGCACGGCCTGCGGCTTCGCCGAAACGGTCCGGCTGAGCGAGTTCAACCGGGGCAAGCTGGTCTGGAAGGTCGACTGGCCCATGCGCTGGGCGTACGAGGGCGTGATCTTCGAGCCCAGCGGCGTCGACCACTCCTCGCCCGGCTCCTCCTTCGTCGTCGGCGGCCAGATCGTCCGCGAGATCTTCGACGGCGTCCAGCCGATCGGCCCCATGTACGCCTTCGTCGGCATCTCCGGCATGGCCAAGATGTCCTCCAGCAAGGGCGGCGTGCCGACCCCGGCCGACGCCCTGAAGATCATGGAGGCCCCGCTGCTGCGCTGGCTCTACGCCCGCCGCAGGCCCAACCAGTCCTTCAAGATCGCCTTCGACCAGGAGATCCAGCGGCTCTACGACGAGTGGGACTCGCTGGCCCGCAAGGTCGCCGACGGCACGGCCCTCCCGGCCGACGCCGCCGCGTACGCCCGCGCGATCGGCACCGCCGCCGGCCAACTGCCGAGCACCCCGCGCCCGCTGCCGTACCGCACGCTCGCCTCCGTCGCCGACATCACCGCCGGTGCCGAGGACCAGACGCTGCGCATCCTCAGCGAGCTGGACCCGGAGAACCCGCTCACCTCGCTGGACGAGGCCCGCCCGCGCCTCGACCGCGCCGAGAGCTGGATCACCACCCAGGTCCCGGCCGAGGCCCGCACCGTCGTCCGCGACGAGCCCGACAAGGAACTGCTCGGCTCGCTCGACGACGAGGGCCGCGAGTCCCTGCGGCTGCTCCTCGAGGGCCTGGACACGCACTGGTCCCTGGACGGCCTGACCACGCTCGTCTACGGCGTGCCGAAGGTCCTCGCCGGACTGGAGCCCGACGCCAAGCCGACGCCCGAACTGAAGACCGCCCAGCGGACCTTCTTCGTCCTGCTGTACCGGCTGCTCGTCAGCCGCGACACGGGCCCGCGTCTGCCCACGCTGCTCCTCGCGGTGGGCGCGGACCGGGTGCGGAGGCTGCTCGGCGCGTAGGCGCGCGCATGAGCCGAGGGGCCGTCTCCCAGGGTGGGAGGCGGCCCCTCGTGCGTGGGTCGGGGTGCTACGCGATGTGCTCGGCTTCCAGCTCCGCGTGGTAGCGCTGCTTGAAGGCCGGCATCAGCTGCCGGAGCAGGGCCTCGCTGCGCGGATGGCGGACGTTGTGGCCGTCCGACAGGTGTATGTCGAGCACCGCGACGCTCGGGTAGTCGTTGTTCTCGGCGACGAACGCCGAGAAGACCTCGTACGCGATCTCGACGAACTCGTCGTCCTCCCGCGCCGATTCCTGTACGGGCGCGGGTGCGGGTGCCGGTACGGGGGCCTGGGCGGGTGCCTGCTCGGGTACGGATTCCGGTCCGGGTTCCGGTTCCGGCGCGGGCGGCTCGAAGTTCGGGTCGTACCCGCCCTCGTAGACCTTGTCCGGCACCGGCTCGGCGAACCAGGGGCTGCCGTGGTTCGCGGGGAGCTCCGGGTGCTGCTGGGCGGTCTCCACGGCGGGGGCGGGGGAGGGCGCGGCGGCTACGGGTTCGGGCGCGGTCCGGACCTGAGCGGGGGCCAGGGCCGGTGCCGGGGGCAGGAGGGCCGGTTCGATGCCCGCGGCGGCCAGTCCGGCGGGGCCGGTCTCGGCGAGGGGGACGCCGTACTTCGCGAGGCGGAGCGGCATCAGGGACTCGACGGGTGCCTTGCGGCGCCAGGAGCGGCCGTAGCGGGCCTGGAGGCGGGCCTGGTAGATCAGCCGGTCCTGTTCGAGCTTGATGACCTGCTCGTAGCTGCGGAGCTCCCACAACTTCATCCTTATCTCTATGCGATGCAACGTCTATGCAGGTGGAGGCGTTAAGGAGAAGTCTGGAACGTGAGTTACACGGTCGCCTAAAGATGCCCTCGACCTGCCTCAAGGTGTGGCCGCTTGACTCGCTCCCTCCGGACTTGTGGGGCGCACTTGCGGCATCAACAGAATCCAGCCACCCTGCTGGCTCGACGCCCGATCCGATCGGAGTGGTCATATCATCCCCGTACAAGTCACAGTGAACAGTGGGTCCTTCGACCGGCAGGACCGAGCTGTGACTGACGTACATGGGGGAGTTTGTCGTGACAACATCGGCCGATCTTCTGCTCACAGCCGCTGCCTCCATGGGGGGAGCCATGGGCACGGAACTCTGGAAGCCCGCTCTCAAGAGCCTGGTCACATTCCGGCGCCGTCGTCACGGTGGGGCAGCGGAGGGTGAAACGGAGACGGTGGCCCGACTCGACTCCCTCGAGCAGGTAGTGGCGGCTGCTGAGCCTGACCAGAGGCAAGCCATGATCAACGCCGTGGAACCCCAGGTGCGTGAGATCCTGGCCTCCTGCGTTGGCGACGAGCCCGACACGATCCAGGAGCTCATCGATGCGCTGAAGGCGCAAGGGGTGGAGCCTCCTGCCGATGTCTCGGTGAAGCAGGACGTCAAAAACAACTTGGTCTTCGGTAATCAGAACGTTGCCGGCCGGGACAACAACTTCGGTGGTGCTCGCTGATGTCGTCGCCGACCCCGCCTTCGAACGACCCCACGGTAGAGCAGGACGTCAAGGGCAACTTCGTCGCCGGCGATCAGAACATCGCCGGTCGGGACAACATCATTTCGAACTACCTGACCGGGCTGCGACACCTCCGCCCTCATCAGGTCGACCCGGACAAGCTGATGCCGGCGAACCGCTTTGTCAGTCCGGGCAACAACTACGACAGAGCCGCGCAGGCCGTCCGACTGTCCTTCGGGAGTACGGCGAACGTCCGCGTCGTGGTCCTGCTCGCTCCTGAGGAACACGGTCGCAAGTCGGCTGGGCTCCGGCTGCTGGCGGCCACGAACATTGCGGCTGGTCGAATATTTGAGCTGCTTCCCGACTGGGACGAACCAGACGTGGCCTGCCTGCCGGAAGAACGTGGCGCGGGCTATCTCCTCAACCTGCGCGGCGTCACTCAGCCTCTCCCTGATGCCTTCTACAGCGATCTACTGACCTACGCGTCCGGGCTGCGCGAGGCAGGCAGCTACATGGTCATCACGGCCACGAAGACCATCTGGTCCCAGGCTCGGGCAGGCGGGCCCCATCCCGAGATCCTCGTGGTAGAGATCGCGCGTCCCAAGCCCGATGATGTCGTGAAGAAGTACCTGGAGAGTGACGAGGAGACGCGGGACCGCTCCGGGTGGATCGATAACAAGGAAGGCGTGTTTTACGACCTTCTGCCGGAAGACTGCTCCCCTGGTAAAGCGGTTCGGCTGGCTTCGATCATCGCGAAGGCCAAGAGTATCGAGGACAAGGATGCCCTCGATGAGTACAAGGGCTGGGAAACTCACCTGAGTGACTGGTTCAGAGGCGGCAGAGAAGGCGTTGAAACACGAGCCGTCCGAATTGCTGGCGCGTACCTCAACAGGGCGCCCGGTGCGGTTGTCCTGAACAGTGCTGACCTCCTGCTTTCCGCGCCGAAGATCAACCTGCCCACACCTGAGGGCGGACTCCTCGCGATGCCGGACGTGCCGAGCCGACTCGAACCGGCGGGTATGTCTTTCGACGTGGACACGGGCGTTGCATCTCTCGTCCATGAGTCTCAAGGGCCTGCGATCCTGCAGTACCTCTGGACACAGCACACTCAGTTGAGCCAAGAGGTGTTGATGCAGTGGCTGCAGGACATCAGCCAGGGCCCGGCCAAGGGTCACCTCGATGCTCTTGCTTCCGCGTTGACGCAACTCGCTGAGACTGTGGGTATTGTCCCGATCTTCGACCTCGCAGAAGGATGGCTCCGCAACGGGGGCAAGCAGCACCTGGAACTCGTCGGAGATCTGGTTTCTGATCTCGCCGTGCACCCCACCCTCGGAAGTCGGGCGAGGGCCGAGCTGGCCAGATGGGCCGCAGGAAAGTCGGAGCCGGCACGGCAGCGTGCCGTTGCCCGAGCATGCTCAGGTTCGTTCGGGAAGAAGTACCCCAGCCAGGCCCTGACCCGGGCACGCTACATTCTGAACGCCCCCGGCTCTGCGGAGGCCTTGAGGGACGCCACCATGGCCGTGCGCGCGCTAGCGTCCGACGTTGACCTTGCGCCTCTCGTGACCGACACCGTCATCAAGTGGATTACAAATGCCGGAAAGCCGACCGGAACGGAACTGAACGTCTTCTACGACGTCTTCAGTGTGCCCTCAAGTTCTGATCAGCTGGAGAAGTCGCCGCTCGCCGTGGCACTGACGCAGCCAGGCGACTCGGGCGACGCGATACGTCGGCGCCTGCTCGAAGGGTGGCAGCACATCATCGCGCAAAGCGTGGACGTCTTCCATGCCCAACGCATCTTGCTGGACTGGCGTCAGGGTGCGGAAAAGGGGCTACTCCCGCCGGGGCCGATCGTCGATATCATCTTCGCGCTCGGCTGCGTTACGGGGATCGTCAATCCTCCGATCAGAGACGTCGTCATGGAAGACGGGCCGCTGAAGGAGACCCTGATCGCTGCCTTCTTGGAAGAGTTCCATCGGACTTATCGGACAAGCAATGGATCTCTTCCTGCGCCCTCTAGAAACGCACTTATCGAGAGCAGTCCCGAAGGTGTGACTGAGGCGGATCCCGAAACGCAATGATCTGGATCCTCAACTGGTTGAAGGAGCGGCGAATCACTGATCGTCGCTCCTTTCTAGCGGCCCTGGAAAGCAAGGATCACGGGCTGCACTATCGCGCTGTAGTTCGCTACCGGTGGAGGCTCAATTCTGATTCTCCTGCTCCTCGCCCTCTGGCCCCGGACGCGCTGGCCCGGAATCTCCTTAGGGAAGAACTGGCGAGTGTGGCCAGAGAATGTCGAGTGTTGGATCATGTCGCCGCAGCGGACGCAATGAACTCCACGCTCAGTCAAGAGCTTTGGGATCACGAGCGACGTCTCCGAGTGCAAGGACGCGTGCGAATTCGCGTCCCCAAGCTGACGAGAGAGGCGGCGCTGCGGCGGGCTGAAGAAGAAGAGGCACTACGGTCAGCACATGCGCGCGAGACGGTCGAACTTGAGCTACTGCTCGACCGTCTCGCGGACCCGGTACTCGGTCCGGTCTGGTGGGTCAGCCGCTACGCCGACCTCCAGTTCGCGGCTGGTGACCCCAAACAGAAGGTCAACTCCGTTCTGGACGCCTTCAAGCAACTTCAGGAAACGCTACATGCCGCGAGGGTCGATCAGACCTCAGACGAAAAGCTCCTCGTCCGCCGGAAGATTGAGGAAGTGTTCAGCGTCATCGAAGACAAGGAGACCCTATCGCTTGCACTCCAGGTCATGAACCGGACTATGGAGTACCTCGGGATACACGGGATGGGAGGTGCGCGGCAGGCTTCAACGGCAGCGGACACAACCTGACGCAGGGGCCGCGCGCAGAGCCTTGACCAACAGCCCCGCACAAGGGCTCGGACCTTTCGCGGACGGGATCAGGCGTATGGACAGCAAGCATCTCTCCGGTCCGAGGTAGAGCGGCCAGAGAGTCCGCAGAGGACCTTGCTGGGGATGCGCCGAGGTCCTCTGAGCGTCAGATGTCCTGTACGGCCCTGTATCAGACGGCGATTACACCATCACCGTTGTCGTGCACAACCGCCTGCCACGCCAGAGTGGGGCACTCGGCGACGAGTAGCGTGTCAAGTCCGTCCGGACCGCCAGCTGCCACGACCTGACCGAATACCTCTTCTTGGACAGGGAAGTTTCCTTGGAGCGCATCGCAGTGCTGGCACCCGTTCGTCAGCTGTCGTTCGCGCATGGTCCTGCTGTATCGGGACTTCACCGGCGTCGTCAGATCCGCCCGTTTGTTTCGTTCCAGAAGGTGCACGGCGAGTTCCATCGTCCGAGGGTTCTCCGTGGTGAAGAGCCCGCAGTAGCCGCGTGCCGGGCGAGCGGGATAGAGGCCGGCGATACAGGTGGTGGTCCGCCCGCACTTCCAACAGGATCGGTTTAGACCGAGAACACGAAGATGCAGGACGGCAGCGTATCCGGGCGGTGGCGATGAGGGCAGAGCGATCTTGTCGGGGTCAAAGTCGCCCGCTTCGGCGAGCTCGTCAACGTGACGGCACGTTGGGCAGCGCACCTCCCAGGTGCCGCTCTCGCTTCGCTGCAAGAAGCCGCCGTGCGCAGCTACCCACACCGAACACAAGGTGCACCCTCCTGCGAACCGGTTCTCCACGCTCTTCCCTTCTGTGATGCGGTGTTCGCGAGCTGATCAGCTGGGTCAGGATCCAGCGCGTCCATGGACGCCTGCCTGACACCGCTTCGTTCAGCTGCCGCTCGCGGATCTCTGAGCGGACCGCATCTCGGAGAGGAAGTCGGGACTGAAGAGGCTGGCGCGCAGGGGAGTCCGTTCGGGCCGGGGCGCCTTCAGGTGCCAGATCCACCGCCCGTAGACCCCTCGTAGCCGGGCACGTTCGAGTTGCCAGAGGCTCTCCCACTTCAACGCCTCTTGGTAGGTGAGGCCGGGGTTGTCCAGCGTCCATAGGTGCAGGCGCCGTGCCATGCGTGGGGCCAGGAGGAAGTGGATGAGGCGTACCGGGCTCCGCCACGGGGCCATGGCTCTGTTCCTCCTCTGGATGTGACCGTGCTCAGCACCGGCATGGTACGGGCGATTCCGTCGTGCCGGTGCTGAGTGATGGCAGGCCTGAACCTACGTGGCACGCATCATCTTGCGCAGGCTCTGTCGGGCCGCCGACAGATCATCCTCCAGGCCTTCGATTGTGGCGCGCAGCGCCTTGTTGTCGGCTTGAGCTTGCTGGAGATCCTTGGTGAGGGCAGCGTTCGCGCGGTTCAACTCATCCATACCGTCTCTGAGCGCGCTGGCGTTGGTGTGGTTCAGCTCTGTCCCAAGCCGGAGGCGGAGCCGTTCTCGAAGTCGGTTGCGTTCTTCGCGGAGTTCCTTGATCTGCTGCTGGGCGAGTGCGAGGTCGGTTTTGAGGCTGGCGTTGCTGACGCGGCTCTGTGGCGGAACGGCATCGGCTGTCGCCTCGATACCCAGCTCTTCCTGGCGTCGGCGGGCCGCCTCGATGGGTTCGCGCAGTCCAGGGGAATACGCGAGCCAATTGGAGACGCCGGCCTCCTTGGCCACCCTGGCGAACGTGATCTTCGTTCCTGTGCGCTGTAGGGAGTCCAGGACCTCCAGCACGCGGCGGCGCTTGTTCTGGCTGTCGCGTTCACGCGCCGCTTTCAGCGCGGCAGCGCGGGCTTCGCGAGCGGTCACTGGTCCTCCTTGCGTTGCTTGATCACTGTCAGAGGCAGCAGTTTGTGGGAGGTAGTGGCCCGTGCCTTGCGGAGGATCTTGCTCGCTTCCTCGATCTGTTGCCGCTCGTCGTCCGGTAGCGCCGTCAACTGGTCGCGCATGGTGGTAGCGACTTCCTGGAAGCTGTCGATCTGGGCTTCGATGTTGGCCAGTACGAAGTCGGCAGCTCCGATGGCGTCAGCGGTCTCGCGGTCGGACTTCAGGCCGCGTACGTGATCCTCGATGGCGGGCAGGTAGGACGGGTCGGGGCGGTAGAAGGTACAGCCCGAGCACTGGAACCTGATGGGACAGGAACCACCACCGGCTTTGACGTTGGAGGGCTCGGTGCAGTTTCCGAACGGGACGGCGACCGAAGCGATCTCGTACTTACTCTGAGGGAGCGGAGACGACCGGCCAGTGCGATCCACAGCCAAGGGCGCCAGCGTGCGGATGGCCTCCCGCTTGCGCTTCAGCGTCACCTGGTAGTAGCCCATGGTCGTATCTACCGAAGTGTGATCCATGAGATCGCGCAGCACGTCGACGGGGACACCGGCATCTGCATGTCGCTGGGCGTAGGTGTGCCGGAAGGCATGCGCGGTGATCAAGGAGCGGTCGAAGGGCAGCGGGTGTCCATCCGCTCCCAGAATGTCGCTGTCGATGCGAGGGAGCGCGTCGACCCAGGTGCGCAGCGCTGCCGAGATGCTGTCGGGCCGGATGTGTCCGTTGCCCCGGCCGGAACCGTGCAGGGCGCTGGGAAAGAGCCACGAACCTGCTCGTTCGGTCAGCGGTAGCTCGGCGCGGCGCCGTTCCCAGAGGTTGACCAGTTCGGCCGTGCTCTGCGGGATGGGCAGGCGGCGGCCGTTCCGTTTGGCTTTGTGGTTGTCGTAGACCAGCTGGTAGTGGCCGTCCTCCTGCTCGATGCAGCCCACCTTGAGGCTCGCGACCTCGCCAAGGCGGCGCCCGGTGTCACGCAGGACGGCGTAGGCGGTCTGGTGGAACAGTCGTGAAAGATCCTTCGGCCAGCCTCGGTGGGTGACGTCCACGAGGTGGAGCTGAGCATCGAGCTGGCGGACGACGGAGTCGGGCAGGGCTCGGCCGGCGTGTTCCTCGTTGACGTCGACCGGGGCCACGCGATGGTGGCGGGCCCGACTGAAGGTACCGGGCACGTTATCCATCAGCCCGCTCGCACGTGCGAACTCCAAGACCGAGAACCATGCTCTGACCAGCTTGTCCTGGGTGGCAGCCGCACGGGGTTTCCCGTCCTTCTTCCGGGACTTCTTGATTGCATCGACGGCCGCCGTCATGTCTGCGGCGCCCAGGCGCGAGGGTTCCTCGCCTCCTCCCACTCGCTGGGCCAGTCCGTCGGAGGCGGCTGAGAACGCCAGGAGGGAGGTGCGCAGATCCTGGATGGTCGGCCGAACCGAGCGGGCCCATTCCATGAGAAGTGCACGTAGCCATGCCTGGCGGACGACCCGGAAGTCGATGTCACCCTTCACCGCGTCGTAGCGGCGATGCGTCGCGGCCCACAGGCCCACGGCCGCGGCGTCCCATACGTCGCCTGCCATGGGATCAGCACCCTCGTACTGCCGTCGTGCGCGTTCGACCATGCGCTGGATCTGGCCCAGCAAGGCACGCGCTGGGCTGCTGCCTTTCTCCCTGCCGAACCGCAACGAGGCCAGGTCCAGGCCGCACAGGCTGTCCACGTCGGCGACGGCCGCGACGGCGAGTCGCACTGCAAGTGGACTGATGCTCAGTCCCTCTCGGTCGCGCTCCTGCAGACCGAGCAGCAGCTCATGGGCGACGACAGGATGAAGCCCGCCGCACCAGAACTGATGGACCTGGAGGAACGGCCCGACAGCCGCTGCCCACGCCAGAAGCTGGTCAGGGGTGCGGTTACCGCTGCAGAGCTCACGGCGCCACTTCCCGTGGTGCGACGTGCACAGCCGGAGCTGCTGCTGCTCCCGGTTGCATCCGCCCACAAGGCATTCCCCTTGGTGGCGCAAGGGGCGGGGAGCGGCCGAGGCCTGCCAGTCCGCGACCTGAAGGTCGGGAGTTCGTCTCCTGCGCTCGCTGAACGCGGAGGCATGGGTCGGACAGAGCCCATGGCTCACCGCCTCCCGGGCACACCCACCCGTGTGGTCGGCAACCAGGCACGCCTCGCGATCCGAGGCCCCGCGTACCCGCCGCTTCCGCGACGGCCGGTAGGTCGCGTCGAACTCCTCGTCCGACAACTCGCTGGCCCGCGCTGCAACACTGCAGGGCGAACACCGGCCGACCCGGCCAGGACAAGGCGTCCGGCAGGCGGCAACCCTGCAGCGTGAGGCACTGGTGGCGTCGTTGTCCAGATCGCCGTCGAAGAACATCCGCTCGTGGTCCCACTCGTCCCGACGCCAGTCGGGCTGCACGTGTTGGCGCAGCCAAGCCAGCCAGCCTGCCCGCGGCATCTCGGGCTCCGGGCGCGAGGGCAGGGCTGAAGCGATCACCTGCTTCATCACGCGGTCACCGCCCGCTGTGCGGCCACGCGCTCCACGGCGTCGCGCTTCTCACGCTCGTTGGCGTGCAGGTAGATCGCGGTGGACGCGGCCGACACGTGCCCCATCAGCTGTTGCACGACGTCGATCGGCACGCCGGCTCGAACCCAGGCCGTCGCGGCGGTGTGCCGCAGCATGTGAGGACGCACGACGAACCCGCACTGCCGCGACAGTCGCTCGAACATGCCCTTTGCTGCCTGATAGGTCATCGCCTTGCCCAGAGGCCTCTGGTAGAGGTTGACGAAGACGAGGTCGTTCGCTTCCGCCTCGATCACGGCATCGCGGTCGGCGCGATAGGCCACGTATTCGGCGACCGTGGGCCCATCGACCGGCACGACTCGCGGATAACGGGACTTGGCCAGGGCCTTGTTCTCGTTGTCCCGGCGGTGCCGCACGTGGATGTGGGCCCCGGACACGCTGCAGCCGAGGGCACGGGAATCTGGCAGGAAGTGCATGTCCTGCCTCCGCAGCCCCAGGGCCTCTCCGATACGGATACCGGTCGCCAGCATCAGCACCACCAGGAACCGGTCGCGAGCCGTACGACAGCCGGCCACCACCGCAGCGACCTGCTCCTCGGACAGTGCCTCGTAGGGCTTCTCCACCTCGCGTGACTTGATTGCCTTCGCGCGCACTGTGCGGAATTGCCCGCGCTCACCGGTATCGAAGCCGGGCGGTGGTGTCGCGAGATAGCGCGGCTGCGACAAGCGGACCGCCACCTCCGGCGAGACCACGCCGTGAAGAGCGCAATACCGCAGGTACTCCACCACCGCCGTGATCGTCGCGTTGACCGTCGCCCCGGAGCGTGACTTGCCTCGTCGGCCAGGAGTGGACTCCAGCCAGAACCGGAAGCGCGCCATCGAGGCCAGCGTGATGGTCCTCCAGTCGACCGCGTACTCGGCGCACCAGGCCAGGAACAGGGCCAGGCGCCCGGCGTAGACCCTGATGGTGTTCACGGACCGGTCCGCACCGTGCAGGAACGTCAGGAAGTTCGTCCCCTCCCGGTGGATCGCGAGCTGGGGATCGAGGATGACCCAACGAGTGCTCTGTACATCCCCAGTGGGAGACAGGGCCCGTTCAGCTTGAAAGGTGTCGGCGTTCATGCCGTACCTAACGTGACTCCCGCGTTGTAGATACTTGTGAGCCACGAACGAGTGACAAGACGTGCCTCACGTCCCTGGCGAATCAGTGCGGCATAGAGATATTCATCCTGCGCCAGAGCCGGAAGGTGGGGACGGGGGAGAGCAGCCAGCGGGTGAGGCGGACGCCCTCCATGTGCTTGTCGGCGGTGATGTCCGCGATCCGGCCCACCGCGTGGCGGGCGGCCTCGACGGCGACGACGAAGAGGACGGGGATGACGGCGTGCATGCCGACGCCGAGCGGGTCGGGCCAGGCGGCGGCGCCGTTGAACGCGATCGTCGCGGCCGTCAGCAGCCAGGCGGTCTGGCGCAGCAGGGGGAACGGGATGCGCAGCCAGGTCAGCAGGAGGTCCAGGGCCAGCAGGACGCAGATGCCCGCGTCGATGCCGATCGGGAAGACCAGCGAGAAGTCCCCGAAGCCCTTGCTCAGGGCCAGCTCGCGCACCGCCGCGTACGAACCGGCGAAGCCGATCGCGGCGATCAGCACCGCACCGGCCACCACCAGACCGATCAGGATCCGGTGCGTGCGCGTCAGCTGCATCGCAGCCACCCCCCATCCCTTCCCTGTTCCCTGGCCCTCGGCGCCTCGGCACCGGCTTGACGACCGCTTGGCGCTGCCTTGGCTTGTTTCCGGCGGGCACAGCCTGGCACATGTGTGCGACGGGTGTCGCGGGGGGAGGGGCGGGGGCGGCCCCCGGGGTCAGCGCGAGGTCTTGGGCCTGGCCGAGGAACCGGACTTCTTCGAGGGCTTCCCGGAGGACTCGTCCGACGTCTCGTCGGATGTCCTGTCCGACGTCTCGTCGGACGTCTTGCCGGTCGCCTTGTCCGACGTCTTGCCGGTCGCCTTGCCGGACGTCTTCGGGGAGGCGTCGGCCTGCTCGTTCGCGTCGGCGACGGCGGCGACCGCGTCCTCGGCCGCCATCGTGGCGCCCTTCAGGATGGTCTCGGCGGAGGGGGTCTTCGAACCCGCGTAGCCGGCCCCGTTGTAGTTGACGACCACGACGACGTTCCCCGTACGGGCCACGATCGTCGCGAACCTGAAGTCCTCGTCCGTCTTCGACTGGTCGTACGTGACCTTGGTGGCCTGGTCGCCGATGCCGCTGACGGGCGCGGTCGCGACGTTCTTCGCGTCCTCGGTCGCCTCGGTCTTCTTGACCTGCTTGGCGAATTCGTCCCCGGCGCGGGCGGCCCCGCTGCCCAGGGCCTGGTCCGAGGCGAAGCGGGTGAAGCCGACGTCCAGCCAGCGGTACTGGGAGCCCTCGACGCCCTTGTCGGCCAGGCCGTTCCAGGAGCAGCCCCCCCGGACGGACGCGTCGCTGGACTTGCTGCGGGTGCCCTTCTTGCTCTTGGCCGAGGGGACCAGGGACTTGACGGTCTTCGCCTCGATGGACGAGCAGGGGTCGGGCAGCTCGGCGAACTTCGCCGCCTCGACGGCCGGTTCCGTCTTCGTGGCGGTCGGCGAGGCGGAGGCGGACGCGTCCGCGCTCTTGTCGCCGCCGTCGGAGTCCGACGAGCAGCCGGCGACGACGAGCATCACCGGGACGGCGGCGCAGGCGAGTATGCGGGTGAGTCGCGGGGCTGATCGGTGCATGGTTCCTTCACTCGGATGGCGCGGCGGTCGGGGGACGGTTGTGCGGCGGTGGCCGTGCGGAGACGGGCGGCGGCGATCGGCCGCCGGTGGCTCCGGAGGGCCACCGTACGACGGACGGCGGGCTGATGCCGCCTTCGCCGGCCGGGCCGGGGAGCGGTGCTCCGGGGGGCCGGGCGGCCCGTGGTACGGCGTCAGTCGTTGAACGAATCGACCAGCTGACGGGCCAGTGCCTGGGCCTTCTCCTGGAGTTCCTTGCTGTCGGGCACCTCGGTGGAGAAGGCGGGCTGGGCCGTGTACTCGACGGTCACGATGACGTTGGATGTGCGGAACACCACGCTCACGGTGCGGTGCCGGGCCGTGGAACCCGCCTGGACGAGCGCGTCGTCCAGGAACGCGCTGTCGCCGAGCTTGTCGAGCAGGCGGGGCCGGAGGCTCTCGGCGGGGCTGCCGGAGGTGGTGTCGTCGGTGCTGTCCGCGGACTCGGCGTCGTCGTCCGTACCGGAGTCGGTGCCGGCGTCCGCGTCGGATTCGGATTCGGACGCGGATTCGGACGCGGTGCCGGAGTCCGTGCCGGAGTCCGCCTCCTCGGAGCCGGACGGGGAGGCCTCGGGGGTCTCGTCCGGCGGCAGGGAGGTGTCGGGGAGGTCGGCGGCGGTCTCCTTCTTCGCGTACACCTCGCGGGCCCGGTCGTCGTCGCTCACGGAGGTGTCGTAGGAGACGACGCGCTCGAAGTCGAGGTGGATGCTGCGGGTGCCCTCCGGGGCGTCGGACTTCCAGCGGCAGCCGATCCGCCGGTCGGTGTCGTAGGTGACCGTGGCGGCGCCCTCGAGCACCTTCTCCTGCTGGGCTTCGCGCAGCTCGGCGGTGCCCGGCAGGAGGTCCTTGAGGGTGGCGAGCGGAATGGCGCGGCAGGCGTCCGGCAGGGTGCGGTACTTGCCCGGGGGTGCGGCGGAGACGGTTGGGATGCCAGGCTTGCTGTCGGGGGTGGAACCGCCGGTTCCGGCATCGTCGGTGCAGCCGGCGGCGAGCGCTGCGATGAGCACGGCGCCGGTCGCGTACGCCATTCGTCGCACGGTCCTGGGCTCCCTTCGTGCGAAAAACGGTTGCCGCTCGATGACGGCCGATGGACACAATGTGTATCGCACGCGCTGCCGCGAACGCCGGTCGGGCGACTTTTTTGCCGACCTTGGTGCCGGTTTTGCGCTTTCGGACTTTACGGGGGAATCGAGGGGCTATGTCATATGTAGAAGTACCGGGTGCGAAGGTGCCGATCCGGATGTGGACCGACCCGGCGTCGGTCGAGGACGTGGCGATGCAGCAGCTGCGCAACGTCGCGACGCTGCCCTGGATCAAGGGCCTGGCCGTCATGCCCGACGTCCACTTCGGCAAGGGCGCCACGGTCGGCTCGGTGATCGCGATGCACGGGGCGGTCTGCCCGGCCGCGGTCGGCGTGGACATCGGCTGCGGCATGTCCGCGGTGAAGACCTCGCTGACCGCCAACGACCTGCCCGGTGACCTGTCCGGCCTCCGGTCGAAGATCGAGCAGGCCATTCCGGTGGGCCGGGGGATGCACGACGCCCCGGTGGACCCGTCCGACGTGTACGGCCTCGCGGCCGGGGGCTGGGACGACTTCTGGCAGCGGTTCGACGGGGTGGCCGAAGCGGTCAAATTCCGTCAGGAACGGGCCGTGAAGCAGATGGGAACACTCGGCGGGGGCAACCACCACATCGAGGTCTCGCTCGACGAGTCCGGCGCGGTGTGGCTCACGCTGCATTCCGGCTCGCGTGCCATCGGCAAGGAACTGGCCGACTTCCACATCGGCCGGGCGCAGCAGCTGGCGCACAACCAGGGCCTTGTCGACCGCGACCTGGCCGTCTTCCTCGCCGACACCGAGCCGATGCGGGACTACCGCAACGACCTGTTCTGGGCGCAGGAGTACGCGAAGTACAACCGTGCGGCCATGATGGCGCTCCTGAAGAACGTGATCCGCAAGGAGTTCAAGAAGGCGAAGGTGACCTTCGAGCAGGAGGTCAGCTGCCACCACAACTACGTCGCGGAAGAGCGCTACGAGGGCATGGACCTGCTGGTGACCCGCAAGGGCGCCATCCGGGCCGGTGCGGGAGAGCTGGGCATCATCCCCGGGTCCATGGGCACGGCCACGTACATCGTGAAGGGCCTCGGCAACGAGAAGGCGTTCAACTCGGCCTCGCACGGCGCCGGCCGCCGGATGAGCCGGAACGCGGCGAAGAAGCGGTTCTCCACGAAGGACCTGGCGGACCAGACGCGGGGCGTCGAGTGCCGCAAGGACTCCGGGGTCGTGGACGAGATCCCGGCTGCCTACAAGCCGATCGAGCAGGTCATGGAGCAGCAGCGGGACCTGGTCGAGGTCGTCGCCAAGGTGAAGCAGGTCATCTGCGTGAAGGGGTGAGCGACGGGCGGGCGTATCCGGACGCTCCGCCCGCCTTCACTAGGAGGCGCCGGGCGCCGGAACCTGTCCCGATTTCAGCCGCCACAGACGGACCGAGCAGCTGGCCGCGGTGCGTTCGAGTTCAACCGCTGCGGCTGCCGGGTCGTCCGATCGCAGAAGCAGCTCGTCCTCCCAGGGTTTCCAGCGGCGGTTCTTCGCCCGGGGTCTGAGTCCCGGCGGGCGTTGCCACGCGGAGAGAGACGTGGCGGACGTCTGCTTGCGGGGCAGTGCGAGGCATCCCGGATAGTAGAAGTGCTCGGCCAGCATCACAGCGGCCTCCATCGTGTAGAGAACGTTGTAGACGCCGTCCCGGCTGTTGCGCGCGATCGTGCGCCGGGTGCCGGTGACCTTCTTCGCGTAGAAGCAGAGGTACGCGCCCACGGCCGTGCTGGCCGTGGTGAGTGAAACGAACGGAAAGCCCTGCCCCGTAAGGCCGATGGAACCGTCGGCGTCGATCACACCCCGAAGGTAGTCACGGGGGGAGAAATCGACGCGAGGCGGTTTGATGCGCCGCGACTTGTGGCCGTACGGGATACCGAGTTCGTTGATCATGGTCCGGGCTTCGAGTGAACAGAGGGTCCAGGTCGCCGAGTGGTGGCTGCTGGAGAAGTTGGTGGCCCGGACGCGCTCCGTGATGCTGGAGTTGTACGGGGTGAGCTGCTGGAACTCGCGGAGGATGGCGATGTCCCGCACGTTGATCTCGACGGTGAGGCGCCCTTTTCTGCCGGTTCCGGCAGCGAGGTGCCCGTCGGCCTGGATGAAACCGAACATGTAGCTGTAATCGGGATCGGTGAGATCCATGAACCCGCTCGTGCGGCGCGCCAGAAGGCCGGCGTCGAAAAGCGCGAGGGCGTTAGGGTCGTGCTCGGCCACGGGGAAGCTCCACTTCCTTGGTGGTCAGGCTCTCGGCCGGGCTGCAATCCGGGCCGGGAGCCGCTCTGTATGAAGTTGTGACCGACCGTATGCCGGTGACCTGCGTCGTTTCCGGCGATCGGGGAGCTTTCCCTCGGACGGGTGACGGACTTCGGAGAGGTCAGCCGGTGCGGTGCACCTTCGAGTTGGAGGCCTGGGCGCGGGGGCGGACGACCAGGAGGTCGATGTTGACGTGGCTGGGGCGGGTGACGGCCCAGTTGATCGTGTCGGCCACGTCCTCGGCGGTGAGGGGGGCCTCGACGCCCGCGTAGACCTTGGCGGCCTTCTCCGTGTCGCCCCGGAAGCGCGTGGTGGCGAACTCCTCGGTCTTGACCATGCCGGGAGCGATCTCGATGACGCGGACCGGGGTGCCGACGATCTCCAGGCGCAGGGTTTCGGCGAGGACGTGTTCGCCGTGCTTGGCGGCCACGTAGCCGCCGCCGCCCTCGTAGGTGGACAGGCCGGCGGTCGAGGAGAGGATGACCACGGTGCCGTCGCCGCTCGCGGTGAGGGCGGGCAGCAGGGCCTGGGTCACGTGGAGCGTGCCGATGACGTTGGTCTCGTACATCTGGCGCCAGTCCTGCGGGTCGCCGGTGGCGACCGGGTCGGCCCCGAGCGCGCCGCCCGCGTTGTTGACCAGGACGGCCAGGCTGCGGAACGCGGTCGCGAACTCGTCGACCGCGGCCCGGTCCGTGACGTCCAGCGCGTAGGCCGTCGCCTGGTGGCCGGCCTCGGTGATCTCGGCGGCCAGGGCCTCGATGCGGTCCTTGCGGCGGGCGGTGAGCACGACGCGGTAGCCGGAGGCCGCCAGCTGCCGGGCGGTCGCGGCGCCGATGCCGCTGCTCGCACCGGTGATGACGGCGATGGGGGATGCGGCCATGGTCGGGCTCTCCTCGGACGGCTGATCGATACGTGCCAACGGGGCCAGGATAGGCGGGGCCGGCGCGGCTCAGTGGTTGCGGGGGGCGTACATGATCACGGCCATCCCGGCCAGGCAGATCAGCGCGCCCGTCACGTCCCAGCGGTCCGGCCGGTAGCCGTCGGCGGCCATGCCCCAGGCGATCGAGCCCGCCACGAAGACCCCGCCGTACGCCGCGAGCACCCGCCCGAACTCGCCGTCGGGCTGGAGCGTCGCCACGAAGCCGTACGCGCCCAGCGCGATGATCCCCGCGCCGATCCAGGCCCAGCCGCGGTGCTCGCGCACGCCCTGCCAGACGAGCCAGGCGCCGCCGATCTCGAGGAGCGCGGCGAGGACGAACAGGGCGGTGGAGCGGAGTACGGACATGGGGGAAGGGTGTCACGGGCCGCGGATCGCGAGACGCGCCGAACCGGTGGGTAAATATGCGTAATTCGGGGTGATCGGTATCTTCAGGGCATGTTTCTGACGCGTAGGGCTCTGCTGGGGGTGTCCGCTGCGGCGGCGATGACGGCGGCCGCGGTGCCGGCCGCGGGCGGGACGGCCGTGGCGGACGGTGCGCGGGGCTCCGGCCCGCCGGTGGTCCGGAGCATCGCGCCGGAGGCGGACGTCTCGCACCACGGACACGTCACGCTCTGGGGCGCCGGGCTCGGGATCTGGCTGCGCAGCGAGAACCGGGGGCCCTCGGACCTGGAGGGGGTGACCGTGCGGCTGCGGGTGTCCGTGCCGATGGCCGGCCGGCAGGAGCTGCCCGGGGAATGCCTCCAGGCCGGCCCGCGGACCGTGCTGTGCCGGACGGGCCCGCTGCGCGCGGACGGCTCCCGGCAGCAGCGGCTCGCGCTCGAACTCCGGCTGCGCGGCCGGCCGGACGAGGCCGTCGTCCGGATCGGCACCGCCTGGAACGGCGGGGCGACGGACCGCAACAGCCGCAACAGCGAGCACGAGGTACTGGCCCTGGCCACGGGGGACGAGTACGTGTTCTGAGCGCGGGGGCGGCCGTGACGGGCGGGTGGTCCGGTCGCCCGGCCGGTTGCGTGACCCGGGCGCGGGACACCGCGGACCGGCGGCGGGCGCTCGTGGCGACCGTGCCGGAGCGCATGGCGGAGTCCGGGGCGGTCCAAAAGCGGCGGAACGGCGGCCGGGACGGCTTGTTCGAGGCGTACGACGACGAGATGGCGCTCCGCCTCGGCCACACGCGGCGCACGGTGGAGCCGAGCGCGACGCGGATCGCGCGGCTGCGCGAGGGGGACGCCTGACGGGCCCCTCCCGTCTCAGCCGGCCACCGGGCCGAACTCGCGGACCGCCTCCGCGACGATCGCCTCAAGACGGGCGTGGTGCGCGCCCCGCCAGTACACCCGCCCGCACTCCGCGCACTGCGCGAACACGTCGTACGAACGGCGCGTGCCGTGCTCCAGGTGCGGGCCGACCGTGTTCTTGTCGGCCTCCGCCAGCGGGCCGTTGCAGGCGGTGCACCGGGTCCACGGGGCGAGCGCCGGCGCGAACCGCTCCAGCACGTCCCGCAGCTGCTCGTCCGGCTGGTCGCTGTAGACGTACGCGCCCGCCCAGATCTCCCGGCGGTGCAGCAGCCCCCGGTCCCGGGAGAGCAGGACGCGCCGCTCCTTCGCCGAGAGCGCGGCCAGGGCCGGGTCGCCGATGTCCTCGCTCTCGTACGCGGCGTCGACCCCGAGCAGCCGCAGCCGCCGGGCGAGGGTCCCGAGGTGGACGTCGAGCAGGAAGCGCAGGGGTGCGCCCGGCACGTGCTGCGGGCGGGGCACGGGGCGGACCTCGACGGTCTCCCCGGCCGCCGGGATGTGCGAGACGGCGGCCGGGCGGCCGTCCACGAGGAGTTCGCCCGCCTCGGTGAGCGGGATGCCGAGGGACTCGACGACGTGGCCGAGCGTGGACGAGCCGTCGGTGATCACCGGCGTCCGCCCCTGTCGGCGCCCGTGGGCCACGAAGAGCCTGAGCTCGGGGGCGACTTCGAGGTGGATCTCCGGTCCGTTCACCCGGTCAGGATGCCACTGGGGCCGGCGCGGTGACCACGGATTTCAGCCACGGAAGGCGGCGTGCTCCTCGGCCCAGGCGGCGAAGGTGCGGGCCGGGCGGCGAACGCGCGGGCCGGGCGGCCGGTGAGGTGGTGGGCGGCGATCGGGTCGGCCGCCGGGCCGGGGACGAGGACCGGCCGGAGGACAGGAGCACGAGGTCCCGTAATCCGGCCGCCCCTCCCTCGGCGTCAGGCGTCCGTGCGCAGGTCCAGCCGCCAGTCGTTCGTCAGGAGCGGGTGGCCCGGCGGGTACTCGATCTCGCACTCGCCGAGCAGCGTGAAGCCCGCCTTGCGGCACACGCCGTTCGACGGGCCGTTGTCCACGGACGGGTAGGCGTGCAGATAGCGGTGCCTGCGCTCGGCGCGCGCCGCCTCGGCCACCGCGCGCGTCGCGGCCGACGCGATGCCCCGGCCCTGGAACTCCGGGAGGACCGCCCAGCCCGTCTCGTACACCTCCTGGTCCCGCCAGGACCGCTCCCAGAAGCCGATGGTGCCCACGGCCTCGGCCTCGCCGGCCAGGGCGACGCGGAACATCCGGCCCCGGCCCGTCCGGTCGGCGCTCAGCGCGACGTAGCGCGCGTGGCGCCCCAGGAGCTGCTCCTCCGTCTCGGGACCGCCGAGATGGGCCATCAGCTCCGGGGCGTTGGCCCGGCGGAGCAGTGCCAGGTCGTCGTCCGACCAGGGCTCGATCCGCACGGATGATGCTGCGTTGCGCTTCACGGCGGCCATGACCGCACTGTAGGGCGGGGTACTGACAGCCGGCGGGCGGCCGGCGCCGTGGGCGGGACGCCGGGCGTCGCCGTGAAGTCCCCGTCCGGGTCCACGTCCGGGTCCGGGTCCACGTCCGGGTCCACGTCCGGGTCCGGCGCGCCGACGATGTCCCGGGTGCCGCGCCGCGGACCTCGGCTGCCGCGGTCCTAGGACGCGGTGGCCCTCGCGGGCGGGGACTCGCTGTTTTGGGGGCCGGGGTCCGGGAGGCGGCCGTCGTAGAGCCCGCCGAGTCTGAGGTACGCCTCGCCGACGGCCTGCTCGGCGTCCCCCAGCGTCGCCCGCCCGGCCAGCCGGGCGGCCTGCTGGGTGTACGGGGACGGGGGCGCGGGATGCCCGCGCCGCCACCAGGCCCTCGCCACCGCGTACAGGCCGCTGGCGAGGAGCAGCGCGGGAACGGAGAGGGTGAGGAGGATGTCGCCCATGGCAGCCTCTTTCAGGAGACGGTGTCTCCTGCATCGGCAGGTCGGCCGGGCTCTCTGAAGATCATTCTTCGGCCATTGAATGGCTGGATACGAGGGTCCTACACCTGTCCTTCGAGCGCATGATCGCAGGTGGCCGCCGGGTGGGACCGGCCGCTGCTCACCGCCTCTCCGAGCGCCGCCAGGAAGTCCTCCGTACGCGGGCGCGTGGGATGAACCGGGCGCGCGAGGTGGACGGTGGCGACGGCGTACGTCCGCGCGGTCGGGGGCGGTCGGAGGGGGCGGGTACGCCGGGTGCGGTGAGGGGCGATACCGCCGCCTCGAGAGGGGAGCGGCGCAGTCCGGTTACCGCCATGTCGGGAATCCGACACCGGCCAAGGCTGTGCAGAGGAGGATACGGCCGCTAAACCGATGCCATGAGATCCATATCCAGGCGCCGGTACCTGCCGGCCGCCACAGCGCTCACCATGGCGCTCACCGGGTGGGCGGGCGTGCCGGCAGCTGCCGCGGACCCCGAGGGGGCCCCGACGGCGAGTGGCTCCACCGGAACGTCGTACGACATCACTCTGGTCACCGGCGACGTCGTCCACTACACCGACCTGCCCGGTACCCAGGACGTCGTGACGGTCGATCCCGCGGACGAGGGCAAGGGCGGCGTACACGTCCAGACCCAGGCCGGCCACACGTACGTGGTGCCGGAGCAGGCGATGCCGCTGCTGGCCGCCGACAAGCTGGACCCGCGCCTGTTCGACGTCACCGGCCTGGTGGCGATGGGGTACGACGACGCCCGCTACGGCTCCGTGCCGCTGATCGCGACGGGCTCCGGCCGCGGCCGTTCGGCCCGGCCCCCGGCCACGCCCGACGGCGCGACGCGGGTGCGCACGCTCGGTTCGATCGACGCGAGCGCGCTGCACGCCGACAAGGACCGCGCCCGGACCTTCTGGAAGGACGTCGCCCCGGGCGCCGCCCCGGACACGCTGGCCGACGGCATCGGCAAGCTCTGGCTCGACGGCCGGGTGACGGCCTCGCTCGCCGACGACACCGCCCAGATCAAGGCGACCGAAGCCTGGCAGAAGGGCTACGACGGCAAGGGCGTCAGGATCGCGGTGCTTGACACCGGCGCCGACCTCGACCACCCGGACCTCGTCGGCCAGGTCGAGGCCTCGGAGAGCTTCGTCGCCGGTCAGACCGTGGACGACGGCAACGGTCACGGCACCCACGTGGCGTCCACCATCGCGGGCACCGGCGCCGCTTCCGGCGGCACGGAGAAGGGCGCCGCCCCCGGCGCCCGGCTGCTGGTCGGCAAGGTGCTCGGCAACTCCGGGTCCGGCGCGGACTCCGCGTCGATCGCGGGCATGGAATGGGCGAAGGCCCAGGGCGCGGACATCGTCTCGATGAGCCTGGGCTCCTCCACGCCCTCCGACGGCGACGACCCCATGTCGCTGGCCGTGGACGCCCTCTCGGCCGACGGCGGCCCGCTCTACGTGATCGCCGCCGGCAACGCCTACGACCCCGGCAGCATCGGTACCCCGGGCGCGGCGGCCTCCGCGCTGACCGTGGGGGCCGTCGACGGGCGCGACGAGCGCGCCGAGTTCTCCAGCCAGGGCCCGCTGTTCGGCACCCACCGCCTGAAGCCGGACGTCTCGGCGCCCGGCGTGGACGTCACCGCCGCCGCCTCGCAGTCCGTGCCCGGCTGGACCGGTGGCCTGTACCGGACCATGAGCGGTACCTCGATGGCCACCCCGCTCGTCTCCGGCGCGGCCGCGATCCTCAAGCAGCGCCACCCCGACTGGAGCGGCGAGCGCATCAAGAACGCGCTGATGACGACCTCCGAGCGGACCACTCAGAGCCCGTACGAGGTGGGCACCGGCCGCATCGACGCCGCAGCCGCCGTGGACACCGTCATCGAGGCGACGGGCTCGGTCGAGGCCGCCACCTACAACTGGCCGAACGCCGACGCGAAGCAGACCGTCCGCACGATCAGCTACCGCAACGACGGTGACCGGGACGTCGTGCTCGACCTCTCCATGGACACCGACGAGGACGCCTACGCGCTGTCGGCGTCCCAGGTCTCGCTCCCCGCCGGCGGCACCGCGTCCGTCACGCTGACCCTCGACCCGTCGAAGGTCGCCGCGGGCACCACCTTCTCCGGCCAGGTCACCGCCACCGACACGGCCACCGGCGCGGTGGCCGCGCACACCGGTTTCGCTCTGTTCAAGGAGCGGGAGATGTACGACTTCACCATCAAGGTGAAGGACCGCGACGGCAAGCCCGCCACGGACTCGGTCGTCATCTACGATCCGGCCGCCACCGAGCCCATGTACGTCACCGTCGACGGCGAGACGACGCTGCGCCTCCCTCCGGGCCGCTACACCGCCTCGTCCTACATGGACGTCCCCGGTGACGGCCCCGACTCGCTCGGCAAGGCCTACCTGCTCGCCCCCGAGGTCACGCTCGGCCCGGACAGCCCGCCGGCGAGCGCCACGCTCGACGCGAGCCAGGCGCGCAAGGCGTACGCGCTGCCGGAGCGGGAGAGCGAGACGACCATGGCGGTCTTCAACCTCTCGCGCGACTACGCCGGTGCGGCGGACCACGACTGGACCAGCACCATGCAGCTGCCGATCGCGTACGACTCCGTGTACCTGACGCCCACCGCCAAGCCCGCCGACGGTTCCCTGTACGGGTTCCTGCACTGGCGGATGCGGCAGAAGGCCCTCGAGGCGCGCACGGGCAGCGGACACGACATCTCCCTGCTCTCGCAGCCGAACACCCCCTACCACGACGGAACCCGCACCCTTCCGACGGTGTACGCGGGACAGGGCGCGGCCACCGACTACGCGGGTCTCGACGCACACGGCAAGGCCGTCGTGATCGAGCGGAGTGCCGCGGTCTCGGCGAGCGCACGGGCGAAGGCCGCCGCCGACGCGGGCGCCGCGATGCTGCTCGTCGTCAACGACCAGACCGGCAGGCTCTACCAGAGCTACAGCGGCGGTGGCGACGTCACGGTCGCCTCGGTGGAGCGCACGGAGGGGGCCCGGCTGATCGCCGAGGCCCGTTCGGGCCACGGCGAGCTGCGCACGACGCAGCGGCAGTACCCGGACTACACCTACGACATGCTGCAGAAGTTCCAGGGCGGTGTTCCGGAGAAGGCGCTGGTCTACCGGCCGCACGACCGTGACCTGGCCCGCGTGGACAACAGCTTCTACGCCCCGGCCGGTACGGCGGGCTTCGGAAGCCGCTACTTCGTGCCGGCGTCGGGCGGTCCCGCCCTGGGCGGCGACTTCTACGAGAGCTACGGGCGCACCGTCACCGAGTACGTCACCCCGCGGACCGAGGCCGTGGGCACCTGGTGGGAGCACCACGAGGGCCTGGGCGGGGCGTCCGGCTACCGTGAGAGCGGCTACACCGGGTCCTACTCCGCCGGGCGCCACGACGGGGCATGGTTCAAGCCCGTCCAGGCACCCCGGCTCGCCCAGGACTACGCCACCTACTACACCAGCTCCAACACGGTGGTCTGGAACGTTCCGACGTTCTCCGGCGGCGACGACGGCCACAGCGGGTTCGGCGGCACCGCCCGGAGCACGCTGATGCGCGGCGACACCCAGGTGGTGTCGGTCAACTCCCGCGCCGGCCGGGCGATGAACCTGACCGCGGGCCCCTACGAGTTGACGGTGACCGGCGAACGCACCGGCACCGCCTGGACCACGTCGACCCGGACGAAGACCACCTGGGGCTTCGACTACCAGCCGCTGCCCGCCGGCGACCCGGCCCGTGCGAACCTGCCGATGCTGAACCTCGGCTACGACGTCGACACGGACCTGCGGGGCTCGGTGGAGGCGGGCAAGCGCCTCGAACTCGGCCTGAGCGCGGCCACCTTCCCCGGTGACGTGAAGGCGCGGACGGCCACCCTCCAGGTGTCGTACGACGACGGGGCGACCTGGCAGGACGCGAAGCTGAAGCGGACCGGCGACGGCCGCTGGACGGCGGCCTTCAGCACGCCGCGCGACGCCACGGCGGTCTCGCTGCGCGCCGCCGCCACGGCGCCCGGCGGACTCTCGGTCCAGCAGGACGTCATCAGGGCGGTCACGCTGCGCTGACGGACAGCGGATACGCAGGCGGGGGTGGTCCGGGCACGCCGGACC